>CAMVJN010000036.1 GCA_947167825.1 uncultured Selenomonadales bacterium
ACGTGGTCAGCTATATCAAGCCGGTCATGAATTATGCCGTCGACCGTATGCCGGTGTCGATTCTGATGGTGGACGAGGAAGGCCGCCTTCTGTGGTCGAACGCGGAGCTTGCGGCGCGGATATCCCCGCTGCCCCATCCCGAATACGGGACGCCGGTCAGCAGTTTTTGGCCCGAAATGATCTTGAAGCCGATTTGGGGCATGACCGGGGAATACATTTTCCGCGACAAGGAGATTTCGTACCGCGCCGAGTACCGCCCCGTCCCATTGAAGGACGGTTCGATACTGATGGCTTTTTACGTCACGGATGTGACGGAGCTGGAACAAATGCGTGCCGAGTTCGCGGCAGGCCAGACGGTTCTCGCTTATATCCAGATCGACAATTACGATGAAGCACTGCAAAGCCTTGTGGAGGCGGAGCGCTCGACGCTGTCCTCGACAATCACGAATATGCTCGACGCCTGGGCGAAGGAGCTTGGCTTTTTGATCCAGCGCCTCAATGAGGAAAAATATGTGGCGGTCATGGAACGCCGCGCCCTCGACCAGGCCATACAGAGCAAGTTCGATATTCTCGACCGCGTCCATTCCCTGCAGGGCTCCAACAAGCTGCCGATCACGCTGTCCTTCGGCGTCGTGGCCGTGGAACAGCAGACGATTCACGACGCGGCGCGGCAGGCGTTGAAAACGCTGGAGCTGGCCCTTGCCCGGGGCGGCGACCAAGCGGCGGTTTCCATCGAAGGCAAGACGCAGTTTTTCGGCGGAAGGTCGCCGGCGGTGGAAAAATACACGCGGGTCAAGGTTCGCGTTGTCGCCCATTCCCTGCGTGAGCAGATCGAGGCCTCGGACGAGGTCTTCATCATGGGGCACAAGAACGAGGATTTCGACGCTTTGGGCGCCGCGATGGGCGTGGCGCGGATGGTGCGGTTCTCGAAAAAGCCGGTCCATATCCTGCTCTCCGATCTGAATGAAGGCATCGACAAATTTACCGAGCGGATGATGGACAAGCCGGAATACTCGTCGCTGTTCATCCATGAGAGCGCGCTGGAAACCATGATGCCGGGGCCGAAGGCCCTGCTGATTATCGTCGATACCCATGTACCGAAAATGGTCGCTTCCCCGAGGCTCTTGGCGGCTGCCGCGAAAAAAATCATCATCGACCATCATCGCCGCAGCGAGGGCATGATCGAAAATCACCAGCTTTCCTATATCGAGCCTTCGTCTTCGTCCACCAGTGAGATGGTGTCGGAGCTGACCATCTATTACGCCGACGATTTGAAGCTGACGCGCTTCGACGCGACGGCGCTGTATGCGGGTATTGTCGTCGATACCAAGCACTTCGGCGTGCAGACCGGCGTGCGCACACTGGAGGCGGCGGCCTATCTCAGGAAAGCGGGGGCCGATCCGGTCCTGGTCCGTCAGCTTTTCCGCGAGGACTACGAAACGAACTTGACGATGGCGAAAGCCATGGCGGCGTCCACGCTGTACGAGGGCGGCCTGATCGTCGCCTCGTGCCGGGAGACGCAGCCGAACATCCAGGCCATCGCCGCGCAGATTGCCGACTCGCTGCTCTACATCGAAAAGGTCCGCATGAGTATCGTCGTGTTCCAGCTAACGCCGGACGTGGTCGGCATCAGCGCCAGGGCCGTAGGCGAGCTGAATGTGCAGGTCATCATGGAGGAATTCGGCGGCGGCGGGCACCAAAACGTGGCAGGCGCGCAAATCAAAAACGGAAACCTCGACGAAATCGAGGCAAAGGCCGTAGAGGTTGCAAGAAAATACATAGAGGAGAATGGTTGAAATGAAAGTTATACTGCAGCAGGACGTCAAAGGTACTGGCAAGAAAGGCGAGGTTATCGAGGTTTCGGAGGGGTACGGGCGGAATTTCCTGCTCCCGAAAAAGCTGGCCGTGCTGGCCAACGCGCAGAACGTGAATCTTGCGAAGCAGAAGGCGGGTTCGGCGGCGCACAGGAAGGCGCAGGAGGCCGACGAGGCGAAGCTTCTCGCGTCGCAGCTTGCGAAGGCGGAGGTCACGATCGCCGTGAAGGTCGGCGAGGGCGGAAAGTTGTTTGGCTCGGTCTCGGGCAAGGACGTTTCGGAGGCTTTGAAAAAGGAGCACGGCGTCGAGATCGACAAGCGGAAGATTTCGATTGCGCGGGAGGTCACGGGCGTCGGGGATTACGAGGCCGTGATCAAGCTGCACCCGGAGGCGTCGGCGAAGATTTTGGTTCATGTTACGGAAGGCTGATTTTGAATGAAAAGCCTGTTCAATTTTTTCCGGCGGGATTCCTCGCCAGAGGATAACAACGGCTATATGACGGAGCCGGAGCATCCCCTTGATCGGGAGATTGACGCGCTCTACGGGATGCTGGCGGACATCCTCGGTTCGGACAAGCTTGTGATCAAGGCGGGCAAGATGGACGCCATGCGGTTTATGCGTTCCCCTCGGCGAGGGGAACGCGTTCTTGCGTTGGAACGAATTATTCTCGAAAATCCTACAATTGAAAGTATTCCTTCCGACGCGGAAATCCCGAAGCTCCTGACGGAGCTTTCGGAGCGCATCGCCGACTTGATGGCGCGGCGTTCGCTGGAGGACAAGATCGAGAAGAAGATTGCCGAAAAGCTGGAAGAAAATCATCAGGACTATGTAAAAGATATCCGCATGCAGGTGCTGGACGAGGAAAATCCGCAGAAGGAATCGCCCCAGGCAAAGAGCCGGCGGGAAGCGCTTGAAAAGCTGGACAAGGTAAAGCTGACCCAGTCGGTGATGGAGCTTTTGCGTCCGCAGAATCTCGGCGAGATTGTCGGGCAGCCCCGCGCTGTCCGTTCGCTCTTGGCGAAGCTCTCGTCCCCGTACCCGCAGCATCTGCTTTTGTACGGGCCGCCCGGCATCGGCAAGACGACGGCTGCCCGGCTCGTGCTGGAACAGGCGAAGCGAGTCGCGGCGTCGCCCTTCGCGGAGGACGCGCCGTTTGTCGAGACGGACGGCACGACGCTTCGCTGGGACCCTCGGGATATGACGAACCCGCTGATCGGCTCGGTCCACGATCCGATCTATCAGGGCGCGCGGCGTGATTTGGCCGATATCGGCGTGCCGGAGCCGAAGCCGGGGCTTGTCACCGACGCCCACGGCGGCGTCCTTTTCATCGACGAAATCGGCGAAATGGACGTGATGCTCCAGAACAAGCTGCTGAAGGTGCTCGAGGACAAGCGCGCGTATTTTGAGTCCACCTATTACGATCCCACAGACCCGAAGGTGCCGCCCTATATCAAGAAGCTGTTCGACGAGGGCGCGCCCGCCGATTTCGTGTTGATCGGCGCGACGACGCGGGAGGCGAGGGACATCAGCCCCGCGCTTCGTTCGCGCTGCGCGGAGATTTATTTCGAGCCGCTGACGCCCGCGCATATCGTCCGCATTGTCGAGACAGCCGCGAAAAAACTGGACGCGGTGCTGGCGGACGGCGTGGCGCCGCTGATCAGCGACTATACCGTCGAAGGGCGAAAGGCCATCAATATCCTCGCCGACGCATACAGTTTCGCGCTGGAACGCTCTGAGGAAGGGACGCCCGTCGTCATCGGCAAGGAAGATATTTACGAGGTGGCGCAGGTCAGCCGTCTCTACCAGTATGTCAAGGACCGCTCGTCGGAAAAGCCGGAGATCGGCCACGTTTTCGGGCTCGGCGTTTCGGGATATCTCGGCTCGGTCATCGAGATCGAGGCCGTCGCATTTCCCGCGCATGAAAAAGGGAAGGGCGTCGTCAGGTTCAACGAGACGGCGGGCAGCATGGCGAAGGATTCCGTGTTCAACGCGGCTTCCGTCGTGCGGCGCATGACCGGGCTGGAGCTGTCCGACTACGATCTGCATATCAACGTGGTGGGCGGCGGCAACATCGACGGCCCTTCGGCGGGTACGGCGATCCTCGCGGCAATCACCAGCGCGCTGACGAAACGGCCGCTGCGGCAGGATGTGGCGGTCACCGGCGAAATTTCTCTCTATGGCCATGTACGCCCTGTCGGCGGCGTGTTCGAGAAGGCTTACGGCGCGAAGCAGGCGGGCATGAAAACGCTGGTGATTCCGGCGGAAAACAAAAAAGATATTCCCGAGTCTCATTTGGGGCTTTCGATACATCCGGTGGAAACGGCGGAAGAAGCCTTCCGCCTGCTTTTCGCGGACGGATGGAAGGAAGGGGGCGGCGACGATGGCCATGATTGAGCGGATTCCGCCGCAAAACATCGAGGCGGAGCAGGCGGTGCTCGGCGCCATGCTCTTGGAAAAGCAGGCCATCGTCGCCGCGACGGAACTGCTGAAATCGGACGATTTTTACCGCGAGGCCCACAAGCTCGTCTTTGAGGCGATGGTCGATCTGGCCAGGCGCGACGAGGCAGTCGATCTCGTCACCGTCGTCGAGCAGCTCAAAAAGACCGAAAAGCTGGAAAAGGCGGGCGGCATCGCGTTCGTCACCTCGCTGGCCAACGCCGTGCCGACGGCGGCCAACGTCAAATACCACGCGAAGATTGTGCTGGAAAAGGCCCAACTTCGGAACCTGATCAACACGACTACCGAGATTGCGGGCATGGCGTACGAGGATGTCGAGGAAATCGGCGACCTGATGGAAAAGGCGGAAAAAGACATCCTGAAGGTCACGGGGCGCGGCACGTCCTTCGATTTTACGCCCATCGGCGAACTTGTCATCGACGTATTTGAAAAAGTCGAGAAGCGATCGCAGGAGAAAAACGCGCTGACCGGCCTCGCCTCCGGCTTCCGCGATCTCGACCGCCTGACCTCGGGCTTCCAGCCCTCGGATTTGATTTTGGTGGCCGCCCGTCCGTCGATGGGAAAAACGGCCTTCACGCTGAATATCGCTTCTTACGTAGCGGTGAAGCTGAAGCAGCCCGTGGCCTTCTTCTCGCTGGAAATGTCGAATGTGCAGCTCGTCCAGCGTATGCTCTGCGCCGAGGGCGCCATCGACTCCCAGGCGCTTCGGGCAGGGGAGTTGACGGACGACGATTGGAAGCGGCTGATCATTGCGTCCGATCGCCTGACAAAGGCGCCGATCTATATCGACGACACGCCGGGCATCACCGTTGCGGAGCTTCGGGCCAAGGCGCGCCGGATCAAATCGGATCACGGCCTTTCCTTGGTGGTTATCGATTATCTGCAGCTGATGCAGGGCCGGTCCAGCAAGAACAGCGACAACCGGCAGCAGGAAATTTCCGAGATTTCCCGTTCGCTGAAGGCGCTGGCCCGCGAGCTTGGGGTGCCGATCATCGCGCTCTCGCAGCTTTCCCGAAGCGTGGAGTCGAGAACCATCAAGCGCCCGATGCTTTCGGACCTGCGCGAATCCGGCTCTCTGGAGCAGGACGCGGATATCGTCATGTTCCTGTATCGGGACGAATATTACAATGAGGACAGCGAAAGAAAAGACCAGGCGGACGTCATCATCGCAAAGCACAGAAACGGTCCCATCGACACCATCACGCTGTTCTTCGAGAAACGTTTCACGAAATTCACAACCCTTGATTTTACGACAGAATGAGGCGTGATATGATGCTCCCGGCGGAAATGTTTTTCCGTCGGGATTTTTTTGCGGATTTTTTGCGAAGAAAAGAAGGAAATGTCTGAAAAAGGGCGAATACTACAGATATGCGGAAAACGCCCCGCGACTTTCGGGGCGTTTTCGAGACTGAGGAGGGATCGGAATGCAGGAATATCAAAGCGCGGATCTTAGAAATATCGCCGTTATCGGCCATGGGCGGACGGGAAAGACGAGCCTTTTGGACGCCGCGCTTTTCAACGCGGGCGGCGCGCGCCGTTTCGGCAAGGTGGACGACGGGACTTCGGCTCTCGATTACGAGCCGGAGGAAAGCAAACGCAAGCTCTCCATTTCCAGCGCGCTGGCCGCTGTCGAATGGCGCGGCTGCAAGATGAATTTCATCGACACGCCGGGCTATCCCGATTTCGTCGGCGAAATGATTTCGGCGCTGAATGCGTCGGACGCGGCGCTGATTGTCGTTTCCGCGCCCAGCGGCATGGAGACCGGAACGGAAAAGGCGTGGCTGACCGTTGAGGATTTGGGACTGCCCCGCGCGATTTTCGTCAACAAGATGGACCGCGAGCACGCGGATTTCGAACGTGCGGTGGACGAGCTGCGCGCGCGCTTCGGCTCGGGCATTGTCCCGGTGCAGCTGCCGATCGGTAAGGAGGACACCTTCCAGGGCGTCGCCGACCTTTTGACGCTGCACATGAAGATTATCACCCATGAGGACGAGGAGCTTGTGACCGACATCCCCGAGTTCATGCAGGAGGCCGTCGAGGAGGCGCGGCAGCAGCTGATCGAGGCACTGTCGGACTTTGACGACAAGCTGATGGAAAAATTCCTCGAGGGCGAGGACATTCCGGAGGATGAGATTCGCGAGGCGTTGGCGGCGGGCGTGAAGGCCGCGAAGGTCTTCCCCGTGTTCTGCGGCTCGGCGACCCAAAACATCGGCGTGAAAAAACTTTTGAAAGGGCTCGGCGCGTTGATGCCGTCGCCGGAGAATCGAACGTTCATCGCCACCGACCCGAAGACCGAGGACCCGGTGGAGCGCGGCACGGACGGCCCGTTCGCGGCGCAGGTCTTCAAGACCATCGTGGATCCCTTCGTCGGGCGGCTGACGTTCCTGCGCGTCGTTTCCGGCGAGATGAAAGGCGACGGAACATATTACAATGTCAACCGTGAGGCGGAGGAGCGCATGTCCGGCCTCTTCACGATGCAGGGCAAGCAGCAGATTCCGCTGACGAAAGCCCACGCCGGGGATATCGTCGTCGTGGCGAAGCTGACCGTCACGAAGACCGGCGACACCCTTTGCGACAAATCCGCGCCGGTTCTTTTCGAGCCGTCGGCTTATCCCGGTTCCATGATGGTATTCGCCGCCTATCCGGTGAAAAAGGGCGAGGAGGACAAAGTGTTCTCCGCCATCGGCAAGGAAAGCGACCAGGATCCGACGATTCAGATTGTCAAGAACAAGGAAACGAAGGAAACGCTGGTGCGCGGCATCGGCGAGGTGCAGCTTGAAATCCTGAGAGAGCGCATCCAAAGGAAATACGGTGCCGAAGTGGAATTCCGCGAGCCGAAAGTGGCGCTGCGCGAAACCATCCGGAAGACCGTCAAGGTCGAGGGCAAGCACAAGAAGCAGAGCGGCGGCCACGGCCAGTACGGCCACGTTTGGCTGGAAATCAGCCCGCAGCCGGCGGGCGAGGGCAACGCGTTCACCGAGACGATTTTCGGCGGCAGCGTGCCGCGCCAGTACATCCCGGCGGTCGAGAAGGGCACCGAGGAAACATTGGCGGCAGGCATCCTCGCCGGCTTCCCGGTGGTCGACGTGAAGGTCAATCTGTATGACGGTTCGTATCACACGGTCGATTCGTCGGAAGCTGCGTTCAAGACGGCGACGGCCATTGCGCTGAAGAAGGGCGTCATGGACGCGAGCCCGGCGCTTCTCGAGCCGATCTTCAATATGACGATCACCGCCCCCGAATATTTCATGGGCGACGTCATGGGCCAGCTCAACACGAAGCGCGCGAAAATCCTCGGCATGGAGTCGAAGGGCCGCGACATGAGCGAGATCAAGGCGCAGATTCCTGCATTGGAGCTTTACAAGTACGCGACGGAGCTTCGCTCCCAAACGAAGGGGCGCGGTGATTTCTCGGTGGAGTTCTCCCATTATGAGGAAATGCCCCAGCGGATCGCGGAGGAAATTATCGCGAAGTATCAGGCGGATAAGGAAAAGAAATAAGGGATAAAAACGCCCCTGCCCTAAGAACGACGAACAGGGCAGGGGCATTTTCAATAAAAGGGAGGCGATTGGTATGGCGGCGGACAAGGAGTTCATGGAGATGTGCCGCAAATACGCGACCGCGCGGAGCGAGGGAAAGCGCGGAAAAGAGCTGAACGAGCTTTACATCGCATGCATGGAAAAAGGCAGGAATCTCGACATGACGCGCTACGCGATAGAGGAAGCCATCGAAAACTGCTTGGAGGAACGGATGATATGATACTGCTCTCTGTTAAGATTTTTAAATCTTTACAGAGAGTGCATGAGACGTCACACGAGCGCAGCTCGGGTGCAGCACACGTGCGAAGATAAGTATGAGAAAAGAAGCGCTGCTGATGAAAGCGGCGCTTCTTATATATTCTCCCAGCCGTATTCCGGCAAGTGTTTTTTGGCCTCGTCCGTTTCCTCTATCCATCCGTCGCGGATCAGGCGGGCGAGGACGATGTGCTCTGCGACGATTTGGCTTTCGGCAAAGCGGCGGACGATGTCGAAAGAGAAATTCCCGTTCCTGACGAGGCGTTCGTATCGTTTCTTCGGCACGAGGACTTCGTCGGTGAAGCTGTCGATATAGGTTTCCGCCGTTTCCTTGAAAAAGAAGTCGATGAAATTCGAGTTGCCGTTGACGATCCGGCTGATTTCGCGGAACAGCTCACGCCAAAAAACGTCCTGCCGTTCCCGTCGGGCCGTCAGGCAAAGCATGCCCCGGCCGTCGGCCATTCTCCGGACGAAGCCCCGCACCGGCACGCCCTCGAAGGACGGGACGAGGCGGAAGGCGATGCCGCAAGCGGCGAAGGTTTTTTCCAGATGCATCGGGATTTCTTCTTCTTCATAAATCATCAAGTGCTTGATGGCGGGCAGGCTGTCCCCCAGCTTTTGGATGTCCATGGCAGGCGCGGTCTTGGCGTTTTCCGTCAGCCGCACGCACATCTGCCGCCAGGCGTGGAAAACATAAGGATCGATGTCGTCCGTGCCCTTGTGACGGGCGCGGTAAAGCATGGCATGGGTGATGCCCGGGATGACGCGGAGGTCGCTGACGCCCATGAAGTTCCGGAGCGCGAGGATGGCGTCGATATCGCTTTTCGGTTCTCCCAGCAGCCGATATTTTTTCAGGTGCGGCACGACATCCACCAAATGCAGCGGGATTTCCAGCTCGTCGGAGTGAATCCCTGCCCGCGCCTTTTGTTCAAAGCGGTATTCGTCGTATCGGGCCTGCATGTCGATCCACTGCTGCATGGAGAGGCCAACCGCATATTCCAGCCGTCTCGCGAAGGTGAAGGTGATATCCTTTGCCCCGCTGACAACCGTTTCAATGTATTTTTCGGAAACGCCGGTGCGAAGCGACAACTCTTTGCGTGTCATTCCGACAAGCTCCAGTATCCCCGCGAGCCGTTTGCCCGGATGCTGCGGCGCGGATTTTTCGTCGTCCACCGTTTGCGCCCCCTTCCCTGAAATTCATCAACGACTCTATTGTATAGGAAATGTTTTGTTTGTCAAGAATGGTGAAACAGTTGCACAGCGCGGGGAAAAATAGTATTATAAAAAATGGCTGCAAAGCAATGAAAAAAGAAACAGGACATATGTATCTTGTTTTCGTTGAGGGGAAGGCGAATGGTGGAGCGCTTTTTGGGGAGCGTCGGGCGGTTTGTGATCCGATGGCTGCAATATACCGGGGAGGTCGTAATGCTGCTGGCGGAGACCATCAGGCAGCTCAGGCAGCCGCCCCGTATGCGTCATGTCTTTTGGCAGATGGCGCATCTCGGCGCGGATTCGCTGCCTATCGTGGGGCTGACGCTGCTGTTCACCGGTATGGTCATGACGCTCCAGATCGCCCATGAATTTATCCGATTCGGGGCGCAGTCGACCATCGGCGGCGTCATTACGATTGCCATCGGCAGAGAACTGGGACCGGTGCTGGTGGGCGTCGTGGCGGCAGGCCGCGTCGGCTCGGCCATCACGGCGGAAATCAGCACGATGAAGGTCACGGAGCAGATCGATGCGCTCAGGGTCATGGCGACAAGCCCTATCGGGTATTTGATCGTGCCGCGCATGATCGCCTGCATGGCGATGGTGCCGGTGCTGACGATTTTCGGCGACGTGATCGGCATCATGGGCGGCTGGCTGATTGCCACGGGCTGGTCCGGGATTTCCACATATCTCTATTGGAATTCGATTTCGACTTTCGCGGTGATTCACGATATTACCGGCGGGCTGATCAAGGCAGCGGTGTTTGGCATGTTCATCGCGGTGCTCGGCTGCTACTGCGGCCTGAAGGCGCCCGCCGGGGCGGAAGGCGTCGGCATTGCGACGACCCGCTCGGTGGTCAGCGCGATTATCGTCATTTTCATCATGAATTGTTTCCTTTCGCTGATTCTGTATAAATAACGGGGCGTCCTATGATTGAACTGAAGCATGTGGACAAATCCTTCGGGCATAAAGAAGTGCTGCGGGACGTCAGTTTTCGGGTGGAGAACGGCGAGACGCTGGCGCTGATCGGCGGCTCCGGCTCGGGCAAGAGCACGCTGCTCCGGCTGATGATCGGCCTTGACCGTCCGACGGCGGGCGAGATCTGGATTGACGGCACGGAGATCACGAAGCTTTCCGAGGACGAGCTTGACGATGTGCGGCTCTCGATGGGCATGGTGTTCCAATACTCGGCGCTGTTCGACTCGATGACCGTCGGGGACAATGTGGCCTTCGGCCTTCGGGAGCACACCGATTACGACGAGGAAAAAATACAGGAGATTGTGCGCGAGAAGCTGCTGCTGGTCGGATTGCCCGGTTCGGAGGACATGATGCCCGGCGAGCTTTCGGGCGGCATGAAGAAGCGGGTGAGTTTGGCCCGGGCGTTGGCCTTTGGTCCGTCGATCATTTTCTACGACGAGCCGGATTCTGGGCTGGACCCCGTGATGACGCGGAAGATCGATGATCTGATTATCGAGACGCAGAAAAAGCTCGGCGTCACTTCCATTGTCGTGACGCACGATATGGAAAGCGCTTGTCTCGTGGCGAACCGTATTGCCATGCTGTACGAGGGCAGGATCATAGCGATGGAAACGCCGGAGGAGTTTCGGCGGATGAAAGACCCGCGGATCCGGGAATTTCTCGGAAGCTTCGCGATGGAGTCCAGTGTAAAGGATTGGAATTGAGGAGGAAGGGCATGTCAAATGAAGTAAAGGTGGGCGCGTTTACCGTATGCGGGCTGGCGCTTTTGGCGGCCATGCTGGTCGGGCTTTCCGGCGTCACGTTGTTCGGCCCGAGCCAGTATACGCTTTACGCGACGTTCCCCGAAGTCATCGGACTGAATCCGGCGGCGGAGGTTCGTTTCGCGGGCGTGCCCGCGGGCAAGGTGCTGAACGTCGAAGCCGAGGGTATGCACATCCTCGTTACGATGGCGGTCAACGAAGACATCCGCATTCCCCACGCTTCGAAAATTACGGTCAGCGCCAGCGGCTTCCTCGGGGAAAAATACATCAACATTCTGCCGGCGAGAGACGTCGGCGCATATTTGGAAAGCGGCGATCGCGTGGCGGGGACGCCGGAAGAATCCATGGACACGATGATGGCAAAAATGTCGGTGCTGATCGAGCAGGCCCATGAGATGATGAACGGTATCAACGCCGTCGTCAACAATCCTGAGCTGAACTCCTCTCTCGTCGCCACTGCGGTGAACCTGAAGGACATCACGGGCAACGTGCGCGATATGACCGGAGCGTTTTCCCGGATGGCCGTGCATAATGAGGGAGAAATCAACCGCATGGTGCATGAACTGTCCATGCTGTCCGTAAGTCTTTCCAGTGCGGCGCGGGAAGTTGAGGGGATGGTCAAGGACTTCTCCGGCGACGGCGAGGCGGCGGCGAACCTTCGTATGACAGTGGCGAATATTGCGTCCACCAGCGCGCGTATCGACAATATGGCGAAAAGCCTCGAAGGCGTCGTGACCGACCCGCAGACTGCGGAGGATTTGAAGGCGGTGCTGCACAATACTCGCGAGGTCACGGAAAAAGCGGACAAGATGATGAGCGGCTTCGGCGGCGCGATCACTCCCGGCCTCGAGGTCATGTACAGCGGGCAGAAAAGCAACTGGCGCGCGAATTTTGACGTGACGGCGAACCTGTCAGAGAAAAGCATGTTCAAGATCGGCGTCAACGACATCGGCGAAGGCAACCGTTTCAACCTGCAGGCAGGCCACAAAATGGGAGCGCTGACGGCGAGGGCAGGCATTATCGACGGCGAGGTCGGCCTTGGTCTTGACGCCGACGCTGGAAAATACTGGCGTTTTTCCCTCGACGCTTACGACCTGAACAATATCCGTCTGCGGCCGAGAGCCAGCGTCCGCGTCGCAAAAAGCACCTACCTTTTCGGGCAGGTGGACGACGTCAACGACGGCGACCGAAGGGCGACCTATGTCGGCGTCCGTCAGGAGTTTTGATGTTTTCGCTGCGTAAAAAATCCCCCTCATGTTGCTGAAAAAACAACATGAGGGGGATTTCATTTTGATGTTAACGAACCAGACTGTTTCTGTTGCCGTCCTCGCTGGGCTGCTCGTACATGCCGCGGCGGACTTGGGTGTCGCTGCCGCCTTCCTGCTCGTACATGCCGCGGCGCACATCGTAAGCGTACTCGCGTTTTTCCTGTTGCTCCTTTTGTGTTTCTTTTTGAGCTTCCTTTTGCTCGGCGACCGTCGCTTCCGCCTGGGTTTCCTCGCGGCGTTCCTCGGCTTTGCGCTTCTCTTCGTCCGTGCGGCGCTGTTCTTCACGCGCTGCCTGGTGTTCCCTGTCGGCGAACTGGCCGAGGCGGACGTGCTCGTCGCTGCCGCCCTCCTGTTCGTACATGCCGCGGCGCACATCGTATCGCTCCCCGTCGTGCGAGAAGGCGGGAT
>CAMVJN010000037.1 GCA_947167825.1 uncultured Selenomonadales bacterium
AAACTCCACGACCTCGCGATGACCGATTTTGTCCATACAACCCCTCCCCCTCAAAGTCAGTTCTTATCAACTTACGAAACCGCATCCTCGCGGTTCTTCTTTACGCGAGCCGCAATCAAGCAACTAAATGCCGTTGCGAGAAACAGGAGATACGCCACAATCGCCACCAAAAAAAACGGTTTTGACACCTGCGCCGCAAGCCCCATAATCACGCAGAGCGAACCCAAGCGGATAAACAGCCCGTTCTGAAGCTGCGAGGCCGCCTTTTTCTGGTCGAAGTGCCCCTCTTCCATCCGGTTCGTCAGCGTCCAGCAAAAAATGCCGCCCGCAAAATAACCGACGAAAAGCCCGCCGATGAGCACCCCTCTCCCAAAAAGGAGAAGGACAATCGCGCCCATAAGCGTGCACCCCGAAAGGAGCTTCAGCATCCAAACGCCGCCCCTGCCGTAGATTGATAAGAACTTTTGCATATTCCACCTTCGGCGAAATATTTTTCCGCCTCATTATAACCCGAAGCACAAAATGTTTGCAAGGGCATATAGAAAATTTTGCAGATTTTTTTCAGGAAGCGGTGAATGTTCCGCCGTGCAATTCACAAATCCCCATCGGCTCGTTCCCTGACACCCCTGCAACAATGATTGGAGTACAATAATCAAATTTTCTTTCGTCGCAATAAAAAACGCTGCCAAAGTTTTGAAGCCTTCGACAGCGTTTTCCGTCTATCCTTTTTTCTTTTCGCGCTCAATGAACGATTCAAATACATCCGGCGGCACCGGGCGGGAGAAATAATAGCCCTGCACCAGGTCGCAGCCCGCGTTTTTCAGCATCGCCATCTGGTTTTCCGTTTCCACGCCCTCCGCGATCACGAGCATTTTCAGGTTTTCGGCGATATCGAGGATCAGCTCCACCAGGCGGAAGTCCTGCTCGCTGTGCTCGATGTTCAGTATGAAGCCCCGATCCATCTTCAGCACGTCCACCGGCATCGAAGAAAGCATATTCAGTGAAGAATAGCCGGAGCCGAAGTCGTCCATTTCGATTTCGTAGCCTTTGCTCCGCAGCCGTTCCATGACCTTCATCAGATCGTCAGCATTGTCCGTGCAGGCGGACTCCGTCACCTCCAGCTTCAGGTCCTTGCGGTTCAGTCCGTTGCTTTCCACCAACCCGTCGAGGATTTCCTCCAGCTGCGGGTCGAACATATCCACCCGGGACAAATTGATGGAAACCGGTATGGTAACGCCGTATTTTTCCTTCCATTCGGCAATCTGTCGGGCAGCCTCCGCCCAGACGTATTTGTCGACCACGCTGATCTGCCCGTTTCCCTCGAACAGCGGAATAAAATCATTGGGCGGGATCAGGCCCAGATCCGGATGCTGCCAGCGGATCAGCGCTTCCGCGCTGGCCAGCTTCGGCGGGTCGCACTGGACGTTGTACTTGGGCTGGTAATAGACCTTGAATTCCCGCTGATCCACCGCCCGCCGCAGGTCGTTCAGAAGACGCTGGCTGTAGTTTTCGCGGGAGCGGATTTCTTCATTATAGATCATCAGGTGCTTGTTGCCGCCCCGCACCATGTTGCAGGCCGACCACGCACGCTCGAAGGCCTGGTCCGAGGCCAGCCCCTCCTGCCATGGCATGACGCCCATGCGCAGGCGTATGCTGACGCTCCGCGACAGCTCGTTCAGCCGGTTCTGGAATTCCGCCAGCAGCGCCGGATAATCTTCCACATGCCTGCAGAAAATGTCGAACCTGTCCGCTTCGATACGGCCGGCGATGCCGATATTCCCCTCCAGGAATGTCTTGATTTCCCCGGCGAGGGAGCAAAGCACCATGTCGCCGTATTCGCGGCCGTTCAACTCGTTGACGAGATGGAACTGCTCGATATTCAGGACGATGGCGTCCGTCTTCAATCGTGGATAATCGCGGTTGAAGCGTCTCGCGTATTCGTAGAAAAAGCCCCGGTTGAACAGCCCGGTCAGATCGTCGTTTTCCGTCACGGAAATGAGCTGCTGCCTGTCCTTCGCTTTTTTCCGGGCTTTCGCGCTGTACAGCGACAGGGAAAGCAGAAGCGTAGCGATAGTGGCGGCGACGGCGACGAACGGGACGAAATTATCCTTCACGAAATCCGCGAAGCTGACCTTCTTCTCCGCGTAGGAATAGGAAGCCAGTGACGAATACACCGACACCTCCGGCACGAGATTGTTGATCTTGTTGAGGATGGAGTAAAGCAGGGCGTCGTCCCGGCGCAGGGCGAAGGAGAGATGTACGTCTTCCCCGGTGGAAAGCGGTGCCAGATTGTATTTGGCGATTTGGTCGACAAGGCTGTTGAGCCTGTAAAGGGAAATCAGGCAGCAGTCCGCCTCGCCGGAAGCCACTGACCGAAGCCGGTCCTCCCGTTTGTCGCAGAGCTTCACCTTCCATTCCGGAAAAAACCTCTTCACGAAGTTCTCATGGTAATGGTTGCCCTTCACATAAGCGACGCTCTCGATTTCCTGCAGGGAATATTTCTTGCGGTCCTCTCTGCGCACCACCGCGAACATTTCCGAATGCATGGGCGGCGTCGATACCAGAACGTCCGCCTTCTCGCCGTCGTAATCGGAAAAACTGACCGGAAACAGGCAGTCGATTTCCCCGTTTTTCAGCGCCTTCATCGCGGATTCCATGTCGGGGAACGCAATCGGATCAAAAACCAGGTTCGCGTTTTTTACGCCGGAGGCGGCAATTTTCAGGTAATCCTTCAGGGCGCCCGTCAGCATCCCCGTTTGCTCGTCCTTCCCGCAGTAAGGGAGATAGTCGGCCCGGAAGCCCACCCGGACGACGCCGTGGCGCGCGAGCCATTCGCTTTCGGCGGGCGTGAGGTACGCGCCAAGGGCATTGCTGTAAAAATACTTTTTGTTCATCTGCTGGTTGTAATACCGGTTTTCATCCATGATCCGGTTCATGGCAGCATCCAGTTCCTGCAGCAGATCGGGGCGGTTCCGGCTTACCGCGAAGAAAAACGGAGAGGAGCCGACGCTGCAGATGGGAATGGGCCTGTCCTCGCCGACGCCGTTCTTGACGATGCTTGTGCCCACATAAATATCCAGCTCGCCCCGGTTCAGCTTTTGCAGCGAATCCTTTTCGCCGCCCGTCAGATCCACGATTTCCGTCGAGATGCCGTATTTTTCCGCCCATGCGGCATAGAAATCCCGCTGCACGCTGCCCCGATTTATGCCCACCCGCTTCCCGTTGAAGGAATCGAAGTTGTCCAGGCTGATTTGCGTATTCCGATTGGAAATATAGATATAATAATCCTCCTCGCCCATGGGCAGGGCGGAAAACAGCATATTCCCCGCCCGTTCCTCCGTATAGGAAACGTCGCTCAAAAGGTCGATCTCACCCCGCTGGAGCATCTGCAAAAGCTCCGGCCAGCCAGCATTTACATATTCATACTCCCAGCCGGTGTAGGCTGCAATCTTCTGCTGGTACTCGTAGGCGAACCCGGAACGCCCGCCGAAGGAATCCGTGATATTGAACGGCGATTCGTACCACCCCACCCGCACGGTCTTTTTCCCGGAGGCAAACGTGAGCGCGGGGACAAGGAATACCAACAGCAGCAAAAGGCAAAGCCGGAATGCAATCGTTTTTACGTTATTTGCAACGGGAGGCGGTTTTCCCATGATTAATCACCTGCTCAACTGCACTGTCAGATTGGATTCTTTTCTATATACGAATATAACATAAATATATTCATTTTACAATTATAATAGCGCGATGCTTTTTCATTTTGTTATTTTTCAAAAGTAACATAAATGCCGAAGAACATAGGCTTTGATTCCTTTCAAATGGTCTTAACGATTTTTCAGGAACGCATCCGACGGAATCTCTCCGCCTTTGGGGACGACGATGAAATCCCCGTCGAAGGTTTCTTTTGCGATTTTGTGCAGAATGCCGCATTTTCCGTCAAGCAAAGTCATCGTGCCGGAAAGTATTTTGACCAGCGGCGCGACATAATCCTGCACCGCCCGCACATCATAACCGCCCGTGTCGATGATGTAGAATTTGTTGCACGTCTTGTACAACCGGCGCAGAAAATCTTCGGCGGCCTCGCGCCCCATTTTCCCCGCCAGCTTGTCAAGGTCGATTTCGGATTCCTTAGTGCATTCCATCCAGCTTTCCGTAAAATAAACGCCGCCAATATCCCGCTGCAGGGTATCGAGGCTGTCTCCGGAAAGCAGGATATCGAGGCAGTCCCGTGTACGCGGCACGACAAGCTCCGCAGACGACGCGCGAAGCCCCGCAGTGCCGCCGCCGCATCCGCTGACACAGAGCACAATCCGTTCCACATTGTAAAAACGGTCAATCATATCCTGCAAATATTCGTGCAGTTTTTTCGGGACGCTGTGCAGTTCCCGCGGGATAAAATACACGACGGCTTCCGAAGACGCCGCCGCAAGCGCGGCCTTCAGCTCCACCATCAGCGTCGGGCAGGAGAGGATTACGGTTTTCGGCATAAAGACGCCACCTTTGCAAACAGCTTTTATTTTATAGAAAGTATTC
This sequence comes from uncultured Selenomonadales bacterium, assembly GCA_947167825.1. Taxonomy (GTDB): domain Bacteria; phylum Bacillota; class Negativicutes; order Selenomonadales; family Selenomonadaceae; genus RUG12372. The sequence continues at coordinate 4,534 of CAMVJN010000037.1, forward strand.
TACGCTTCCGCCGTTTTTCCTTTATTTGCGGAACAAAAAAAGCAACTCCCCAAAACCTTGCACAAAAGATTTTGGGGAGTTGCCTGGAACGAAACCACTTTTCAGGTCGCACCCACATAGAGCGTGCGCACCATGATATTAACTTCCTGCACCACCATGCCGGTAACGCGCTCGATTTCTTCCTTGACCATTTCCTGCGTCTGATGGATCAGCGTCGGAATATGCTTGCCGTAGCGCAGCACAACTTCCAGCGAAACCTCGATACCCTGATCCTCGTCTCCGTCCTTCAGATGACGCACACGAACATGGGCGACCTGGTTGACGAAATCTCTTTCGCCCACAAACCGCTTCACGATGGCCTTGATCACCGAATCGTCAATAATCAGCTTGCCGTAATAGCTGAACACCGGCCGAACAATGGATTTCTCGCCCAGCTTCCGGCGCGGACGCGCTGAGGAACGATGGAAGAAGGACTGGAGCGGATCGACCAGATAGCCGGAAAAATGCGGCTTCAACTCGATGGTCGGCACCGGGATGATATGCTTTCCTTCTTTCAGGCGATGATAGGCCGCCTTCTTCATGTCAGTCTCGGACGCGATATCCTCGATGCGAACAATGCGGCTTGCCGGCGGCAGACGCAAAATTTTCGCGATCTTGTGCACCATGTTTTCCGACGTCGCGAGAATCAGCACGCGATTCGGCGCTTCCCGATTCAGCGCTTCCCGTGCTTCCTCCGCGTGGCCGGGCAAGATGAAAATCGCCCGCCGCACCGCCATGATCCGGCTTTTCTCTTTCTTGGCCGAACTGCCCGCGATGATTTTTCCGTCCTTGATCAAAAGGCCGTCGTCAATGATCACGTCCGCCTTGTACTGATTTGCAACCAGGAGCGCCCGATGGCTCTTTCCGGTCCCGCTGGGACCGACCAGCGCTATGACGTCCATCACACTCACCTGCCAATGTTAATTCTGCGGCGGATGGAAAAACGGCGCCGCAAGCTCGTCATCCACGACGAACACGCCCAGTTCCGACGGCTCTCGCTGCGGAATCCCGTGGAAATCCGAGCCGCCTGTGACGCGCAGTCCTCGCGCTTCCGCCATTGCCAAATATCGCGCCGTATCTTCCGCGTCATGCCGCGGATAATACGCCTCGATTCCGCCAAAATCCAGTGCCAGCATCCGCTCGACAATCTTGTCGTCCTTCACCAGCTTCGGATGAGCCAAAACCGGCACGCCGCCCGCGTTCCGGATCAAGGCTATCGCTTCCTCCGGCGCGATCCGGTAATGCGGCACATACCCCGGCTGTCCATAGTCCAAAAGCTTGTCGAAGGCTTCGCGGATCGTGCCGACCAGCCCTTTCTTCACCAACGCGCGCGCCATGTGCGCGCGCCCGATGGCGCGGGACGTCCCGGCGATTTGCAGGACATCTCCTTCCGTAATGTCGTATCCGATGTCCTGCAGTTTCTCCACCATCGTGGAAAAACGAACCCAGCGAGACTCCGAAATCTCCGTAACTTTGTCCGCCAAATCCTGGTTGTAAATGTCGAAATCGTAACCGAGGATATGGACGTCGTGCTCGTCCACCTCGCAGCTGAACTCGATTCCCGGAATGATGTGCAAGGTTTTCGACGGATAAAGCCCCTGCTCGTACAAGTGCCGTATCCCGTCTACCGTGTCGTGATCGGTAATCGCAAGATACGAAAGCTTTGCCTCCTTCGCCGCAGCCACCAGTTCCTCCGGCGTGAGACGCCCATCCGAAAAACTCGTATGGGTATGTAGATCGCTTGCCATAAACCTGCTTTCACTTCCCGTTCCGCATTTAGGAAATACCAAACAAGCCCGCATCCCTGCGGCCTTTTGCGAAAATATCTGAAAAATGTATAAGCTATTATATCACATTCCCAGCGCGTTCGTCAAAAATTGAGGAAAAAACCCTGAAAAAACATCACGCAGCGTCCTCCCGGATCTGGATCCGTTCGATATTCGTCACCTTCCCTGTCCCTTCGTCGACCGTCAAAAGAACCGCCGAATAAACCGCGGGGCCGTCAGCGACCTCGAAACGCGCGGGCATCCCCGTCGTCGTCTTCGCCAGCACCGGCTCCTTCGTAAAGCCGATAACGGAATTCCACGGGCCGACCATGCCGAGATCGGAGATGAACGCCGTGCCGCCCGGCAAAATGCGTTCGTCCGCCGTCTGCACATGGGTATGGGTGCCGACAACCGCCGTCACGCGCCCGTCAAGATACCAGCCCATCGCCATTTTCTCCGAGGTCGATTCCGCATGGAAATCCAGGAGCAGCACGTCGCACTCGCCGGAAAGATCCCGCAGCAAATCTTCCACACGCTGGAACGGGCAGTCAAGCTCCTGCATAAACGCGCGCCCCGAAAGGTTCATCACGCCGACATTCTTTCCGCGGAGCGGATAGACACAGGCCCCCTTGCCGGGAACGCCCGTCGGGTAATTCGCCGGCCGCAGCAGGTACGGCTCGTCGTCGATGAACTGAAGGACCTCTTTTTTGTCCCAGATATGATTGCCGCCGGTCACGACATCCGCGCCTCCCAGCAAAAGCTCGTCCAGCGTCTTCTTCGTGATTCCCCTGCCATCGGCGGAGTTCTCCCCGTTCACGACGACAAGGTCGGCTTTTTTCTCCTGCCGAAGCTTCGGCGTATATTTGGCAAAGGCCGCCCTGCCCGGGCGGCCTATTACGTCTCCAACCATTAAAATTCTCAACATAAACCTCTTTCCAAGGATTGATTATTTATTGAATACCAAAACCCGGCCTTCCTCACGGATACCGATCATCCGGTTCGTCACGCGCGAGATTTTCAGTGTGCCGATCATATGGTCGATGGCATTCTCATGGGCGGCAAGGTCGAACTCGAAATCATCGGGGCGACTGTCGGGATCGACAATCAACGTCTTCTCGAACTGCTCCCGCATGATGGTCGAAATCATGCTGATCTCTCCCTGCGAGATCGTGCGGATGTCGCGAATCACATGGAAAAATGCCGTATGCCCCTGCCCCTCGAGATAAATCTCGATGCGCCCGTCGCATTCAAATCCCTCGATACTGTGATAGGTCAGGATGCTCTCGCGAATCAGCTCGCCCGCCTTCTCATATTCCTGACGCGGCGGAACTTCCTGCAGCGCGAAGGCAAAATGCAGCGCATCTTCCTTCGGTTCATAGCTGATCGTCCCAATTTCCGGGTAGCATACCAAAATGGACACCAAGAGATTGATCCCATCGATATTGGGCTTCTTTTTGCGGCCAAACTGCATGACTACCCCTCCTTTACCATATCGCTCCTGCGCAAAACCTTATTTCGCGTAATCGACAACCCGCGTCTCGCGGATCACCGTTGCCTTGATCTGGCCCGGATACTCAAGCTCCGCCTCAATCTTCTTGACAATATCATGCGCCAACGCGATGGACGCCACATCGTCCACCTTGTCCGGCTTGACCATGATACGGACCTCGCGGCCCGCCTGGATTGCATAGCAGTTGTCCACGCCGTCGAAGGACTTCGCGATTTCCTCCAGACGCGTCAAGCGCTTCAGATACGTTTCAAGGCTCTCACGTCGCGCGCCCGGACGGGCTGCCGAGATGGCGTCCGCCGCCGCGACCAGAACAGCCTCCACCGTCGTCGCTTCCTCGTCGCCATGATGGGCAGCAATCGCATTGATGACCTCCGGGGACTCGCGATGCTTGCGCGCGATATCCGCGCCGATGGTCACATGCGTCCCATCGTTCTCGTGGTCGATGGCCTTGCCGATATCGTGCAGCAAGCCGCCGCGCTTCGCCAGCGCCACGTCCACGCCCAGCTCCGCGGCCATGACGCCCGCAAGCTGCGCAACCTCGATGGAATGATTGAGCACGTTCTGCCCATAGCTCGTACGATAACGGAGCCGTCCCAAAAGCCGCACCAGTTCCGGATGCAGCCCGTGGACGCCCGTGTCGAAGGTCGCCTGCTCTCCGGCTTCTTTGATTCGCTGGTCGACCTCCCGCTTCGCCTTGTCCACCATTTCCTCGATACGGGCCGGATGAATGCGCCCGTCCGTAATCAGTTTCTCGAGAGCGATGCGTGCAATCTCGCGCCGCACCGGATCGAAGCCGGACAGGATGACCGCCTCCGGCGTATCGTCGATAATCAGGTCGATGCCCGTCAAGGTTTCCAGCGCACGGATATTGCGGCCTTCGCGGCCAATAATGCGGCCCTTCATTTCATCGTTCGGCAGTGCGACAACGGAAACCGTGGTCTCCGCCACCTGGTCGGCGGCGCAGCGCTGGATGGCCTGCGACACGATATCGCGGGCGCGCTTGTCCGCCTCGTCCTTCGCCTGCTGCTCGTACTCCTTGATCATCATGGCCTTCTCGTGGCGCATTTCCTCTTCCGCCTCGGCCATCAGCATCGCTTTCGCTTCTTCCGTCGTCAGCTTCGAGATACGCTCCAGCTCGGCCTTCTGCTTCTCGTGCATCTCGGCGGCGCGGCTGCGCTCCTCCTCCAACGACGCGTCCTTCGCGATCAAAGCCTCTTCTTTCTTTTCCAGCGTTTCCAGCTTGCGGTCGAGATTCTCTTCCTTCTGCTGAAGGCGGCGTTCCTGACGCGCCAGATCCGCTTTGCGTTCTTTCGTATCCTTGTCAAGGCTCTGCCGCATCTGGTGGATTTCTTCCTTCGCCTCGAGCACGGCCTCCTTCTTTCTGGCCTCGCCCGCCGCCTCGGCTTTCTCCACGATGCGCCGCGCCTCTTCCTCGGCGGAGCCGATTGCTCCCTCCGCCTGTTGCTTTCGTACATAATAACCGCCGCCTGCGCCGACAATCAAAGCCAGCGCGGACGCCAAAACCAATTCAATGATACTATGCGCCTCCCATTTGTTAAAAATTTTTTGCTGCCTTTCGGCTTTTAGTTCCTTTTTCAATATAGCCTTGAATGTGGCAAAGCTATACGAGCATATTTTATATTGTTTTCCGGGGAGTGTCAAGGAAAGGGAGAAACAACGAAAAAACAACTATCTTGCGCCTTTTTTTCTCTGTATCCGCCGCAACTAAAATGATACAATATTGGAAACGAAAATATAAGGACAAGGTCGACAAAGCAGCAACCGCTGGAAGGAGAGATAACTCATGCTGGAAACCGGAACCAAAGCGCCGGACTTCGCGCTGCCGGACCAAAACGGCAACACGCGCACACTCAAAGAATTTCTCGGCAAGAAAATCATCTTGTATTTTTACCCGAAGGACATGACCTCCGGCTGCACAAAACAGGCCTGCGGCTTCGGGGAAAAATATCCATTGTTCCAGGAAAAAGGCGCGGTCGTCATCGGCGTCAGCAAGGACACCGTCGCCTCCCACAAAAAATTCGAGGAAAAATACAACCTTCCCTTCGTCCTGCTCTCGGACACGGAAAAAAATGTCCTGCAAGCTTATGACGTATGGAAGGAAAAGAAGAACTACGGCAAAATCGCCATGGGTGTCGTCCGCACGACGTACCTGATCGACGAAACAGGCGTCATCGTCAAGGCCATGGACAAGGTAAAAGCGGCGGAAAACCCGGCGCAGATGCTGGAACTGCTAGGGTAGGAGAAAAAATCATCATAGCAAAAGCGGCGCTCCGCCATGGAACGCCGCTTTTCTTTACCCCTTCCTCTGCTGCAAAAGCCGCAAACATTGTTTCCGGAAACCGGGATACAAATTGATGAAGAAGAAAAGAAACGGTGCATCCCCCCACCACCGCTTCGCGGTCCCCCGCCCCCTAGGGGGCGGACAAAGATCAGTGCTTCGACGGATATGTATCTAAGCTGTAGCTTCTCCAGCCCCTAGGGGGCGGACAAAAATCGGCGCTTCGACGGCTCCTTGAAAAGCAGGAGCTTTTGCAGGCGGCACTGATGCAAGAGTATTTCGGGTAGATATAAAAATGTCCGCCCCTTCGGGGGCGGGGGACCGCCGCAGGCGGTGGTGGGGGCGCATAACATTGTCCCTACTCAAGAATCCCAAACTCCTGCCGAGAGCAAAAACCATGCGTCGGAATATGACGAAAGAAGGATGTCATTTAGTTTTGATTATTTGCGAGGTTACAAACCGCATTTCAAGCGTCAACGAATCGTAGGCAATTATATTTAAAATCAATCGAGTAGGAGGCGGTGATTAGCCGCCGTCCTCTCACACCACCGTGCATACCGTTCGGTACACGGCGGTTTCAATAGTTGACGTGCACAGACTGATACGCCAAGGCTAAATCATAGAAGCCAGCGCGTATCAGTCTTTCTTTTGTCAAAGCCATCTTCACCGCTACCGTGTTGCTCGTCCACCAACAGCCCCTGCGGCAGTTTCCTGCCTTGTAGGCCGTTTCCTCGGGGACTCCCAACACGCGCAGGTTCCGTATTTTCGTCCTTGACTTCTTCCAGTGCTTCCATATGCACATCCGTATGCGGTGGTACAGCCATTGGTTCAGGCTGTCTATTGGGTTCTTCATGCTCGCTATCCCGTAGTAGTTCAGCCAACCTCGCATATATACCTTTATCTTGTCCAGAGAGTCGCGCAGTTTCTGCACTCTCTTCCGGGACGCAAGCTCTTTCAGTTTGGCTTTCATCTTGTCCCACGCTTTCGGATGGACACGGACAAATGTACCGTTCCCATTCTTTCCCAGTGTGAAACCGAGGTATTTGAAGTTCTTCCTTGCAAATACGCTCACGATTCTACTTTTCTCACGGTTGACTTTGAGCTTCAGTTTCCCTTCAAGATAAGTCGTGCTTGTGACCAGGAGCCGCTCCGCCGCTCTCTTGCTTTTGGCAAGGAGCACAATGTCGTCCGCGTACCTTATGCACGGGACTCCTCTTTTCGCAAACTCTTGGTCAAATTCATTGAGATAGACGTTGGCAAGCAACGGGGATAGATTCCCTCCCTGCGGCGAACCTTCCTCTGTCTCCATGACGACGCCGTTTTCCATGACTCCGCTTTTGAGGTATCTCTTGATGAGCTGCATGACCCGCTCGTCTTTGATGTTCCTCCTGAGTATGTTCAGGAGCAGTTCATGGTTCAGGGTGTCGAAGTATTTGGAGAGGTCTAGGACTACTGCATAGGAGTAATCCTGCTCCGCGTACTCCTCCACTTTCCTGATAGCGTCTTTCGCACTTCTTTGCGGCCTGTACCCATAGCTTCCCTCGGCAAACAGCGGTTCATAGATTGGCATGAGCTGCTGCGCCATGGCCTGCTGTATGGTGCGGTCTATGACGGTGGGGATGCCAAGCTTTCGCACCCCTCCGTCCGGCTTTGGGATTTCCACGCGCCTCACTGGTTTCGGGGTATATTTGCCCCTCTTGATTCTTTCCACCAGTTCTTTGCTGTGGTTGTCCGATTTCAGGTAAGCAAGCGTTTCCTCGATGGTCATGCCGTCGACTCCCGCCGCTCCCTTGTTTGCCTTCACTCTCTTGAAAGCTCTGTTCAGGTTGTCCCTGTCCAGTATCTTCTCCAAGAGTTCCGGCTGTGCACTGTCCCGTTCCTTCCATATCCGGCGGAACGACCTTGACGCTCCCGCATATCTTTCGTGTTCCGCACTATCCTTTTGCGGGCAGCCCTCGTTTTCAAGGTTTTCTGCCATTTCGGCCGTTCCCCCTTTCCCGGTTGTACTTGGAACTCCTACTGATTCGGCCCTTCGCCTCTCGGCTACTATGGCCTCTGCTGACTTCTGCACGTTCAGCACGCCCTTGCGGACGTGGTTGCCCCTTTCGGAGCGTTCTGTGCAGACCTCCCCGGGTACCACACGTTTCTTTCCCTCCATCTACCTGCCGCATCTACCACCGCTGGTTCCGTGCAGCTATTGGACTTCGACCTGGTAGGCGGCCTTATCCCCGGCGATAGCCTTATATGCGGTTCCTGTTCGTCAGGCCAGAGGTTTGCCTGCACCTT
>CAMVJN010000038.1 GCA_947167825.1 uncultured Selenomonadales bacterium
AAGGCGCGTGGGTGGCGGCCAGCGCCTGCGTCGGCGTGTTCCTGATTGCCGTCGCCGTTGAAGGCTACCTGTTCACACCGATGGCGGCATGGCTCCGGATCATCGCAGCGGCAGGCTCCCTGCTCCTGATCAAGCCGGGCATGGAAACCGACGCCATCGGTCTCGCAGTGCTGCTCTTCGTCCTTTTCCTGCAAAAGAAAAAGGCAGAAAAAGCCATCGCGTAATTTTCCGCAAAATGAAACCACCTTCCGGCACTTGTTGGAAGGTGGTTTTTTCTCGGCTTACATTTTCGGCTCAATCGTCGTCATCATAGTAATCGTCATCGTCATCATCATCGTCATCATCATCATAACGATCATAATAATCGTCATAGTCATCATAGTCGTCATCATAGTCATCGTAATACCTATAAGTATTTGCATTGCTGGGCCGGCTGTACGCGAACGCAGAATGCGCACTTCCGAAAAGCAGGGAAAAGCAAAAAAACAGCGCCATTACCGCCAAAAACGAACGAATTTTCCTCATGCAATTCATTCCTCTCCCCTTTATGTTTTCAAAATCATGTTGACTTTATCCCCAAAAGCGTGATAATTCTCCGAAAGAAGTTATCGGTAAACTTCCTCATAAATATTCGAAACGTGTCAAAAATCCGAACCGCCGCCGAGATTCCTGAACAAGTCGTCAATGCCCAGAGTCAGCGCGTCAAGGCTCTCCTCCTGCCAATGTTCCCAAATGACCTTTGAGACGCGGTTGACCAGTTCATCCGGATCGAAAGGCTTACGAATATAATCCGCCGCCCCGTATTGGATAGCCTTGATCACGGAACTTCGATCCGCGGAAGCAGTCAGCATAATGACCGGAATCTTTTTCATCAGCACGTTTTCCCGTATGACGGAAAGCGTCTTGAAACCGTCCCATCCAGGCATAGCCACATCAAGCAGTATCAAATGTACCGTGTTTTTCTTCAGGATATCGACTCCGTCCATGCCCGAAGGCGCCGTCAAAACTTCGTATGATAGTTTTTTTGTCAAAATCCCTTTTGCCATCTGGCGACAGAAGTCATCATCGTCAATGACTAAGATAGTGATTCCGTTAGACGCCATGTTTTGATCCAACCACCTTTCTGCCCCGGTGCCTCCCACCGCGGCTAACCTTCTTATTGTTATATTACCAATATACTTCGTTATCTGCCCGATGTCGAATAATCTTTCTTTTTCCTCCTATCCTGTGCCTTTTTGTTGTGCCCACCTATTCCTCCTCCGCTACGCAGACCCGATTTTTGCCTCCCTGCTTCGCTCGGTAAAGCGCCCGGTCAAGCTGCTGATAGAACTTTATGTAATCGCCGTCATCGGGGAATCTCGCGATGCCGAAGCTCCCCGTGACAACCCTGCCGTCCGGCAGCACAGGATCGGTTGCAAATGCCGCCAGGATCCGTTCTGCGACACTCTTTGCGTTTTCAAGGGACGTGCAGGGCAAAATGACGAGGAACTCCTCGCCGCCCCAACGTCCCGCCGCGTCGCTCCTGCGTATCTCATCACGAATAATCTTTGCGCGCTTTCGAAGGACATCGTCCCCGACCGCATGGCCGAAGGTATCGTTTACATCCTTGAAATTGTCGAGATCGATCATGATGGCGGAGAGGACATTGTCGGTATTCCGTTGCTGCATCAGCGCCTTCCGCAAAATGGACTCGATCTCGCCGCGATTGTAAAGCCCGGTGAGCCGGTCAATGCTGGCGAGCTGTGCAAGCTGTTCGTTGGCAATCTCCGATTCCGCCGAAGTGATCGCCACGAAATTCGCGAGACACCGAACCATCTTCATCATGTCGGTGAGCTTTGTCGCCCTCGACGACAACAATACGACCGCAGGCGGCGACTCACCCTGCGCCCCCTCGCGGAAACTGACGGACACCAACGCCATATTCAAAAGCGAAACATTGCCGTTGTCGCTTCGGTTGACCTCCCCGTATACATAGAAGCCTGCGTTCGGCGCAACCTTTTGGAACGGGCCAAGCTCATGGCTCGTATCCTCGCGCAGGAAAACCCGCCGCGATACACAGTTGAACAACAGGATCGCTTCCGGCTCAAAAGACAGGATATCAATCCGGGAGTTGTGGGCCGCGTCCAGGATTCTTCCGGGATCGCCGTAGGCCAGCCTTACGCTTTCGCCCTCACGGCAGTCGCCGCTGATGACCAGCGCCCCGTCCTCTCTGCAATCGGCGGGCAGGCGCATGATCAGCTTTCCGTCCCTTTCCATGCAAAGCGGGAACAGCAAACTCCCCGCATCGATGTCTTCGTGGGAAAGCCCCAAATATTTCTGGTAAATGCTCTGCGCGGGATTGCCGTCCAATTCCCGGATCACATTTTCCCCGTCCATTTTCGTGATGCAAAACGACGGGCCGAGAGGCCGCCAGCCCACGCTGGTATCCACCTGAATGCGAAGCTCTTCGCCGATAAAAGCGACCGCGACCGCCCCATGATAAAGCGCTCGTCCGCCCGCAATCACATATTGGCCGGATTCCCCGGTTCTGCCCGCGACGCCCCCGAAAACCTTTGCGCGGGCCGGAAGCGAATGAAGCCGGAAAAGGAACCGGTGCGTCGTCTCATTGTTTTCCGCCAGGAACAGCCCGACGCCCGCGACTTCCGTTTCTCGCAGTCCGTCTGCCAATGACGCGGCGGCATCTTCCGGTGATGTTTCGGAAAAATCAAGCGCGAAAAAACGTACATCGGTTTTCTCGAAAAACATGAAATTCAAAATCGCCGTCTTCTCTGACAAGCGGCCGGACATAATCTCGCCGTCCGCAGTACACCCGACGACAACGGCCTCCGGCAGCATCTTCTCAATCCGCCGAACCAGCTCGGGCAAGCCTTCCCGATCGGGCCAACCGGAAAACACGGAAACGAGCACCGTCCGCGCTTCCCACGGGCAAATCCTGTGAAACGTTTGCGCCCAGGCATCGAACTCCGATAAACCCTTCAGGCAAAAAGAAAACTGTTTCATCGCGGCACTGCTCTCCTGCACATCCATCTTTCAAACAATGGCACAACATTGTTCATTTTAATGTTCGACGCTATGCTTCAAATTCCTTCTAAAATTTTATTATGTCGCTATTACAACTCACAAAAAAAGCGACTTGTATTTCCGGCAAAAAATCCCCCGCATCACGCGCAATGCACAACACGGGGGATCTGTTAAGGAAACACTGATTAAGTCAATTCGTGCATTTGTCGAGGGATTTTTTCGACTGTCTAGGAAAAGCCCTCGAAGGCGTAGCATCGCTACGTCGAGAGGGATTTGACGACGACAGGCGGAAAAAGACCCGGCAGAGGCGCGGAGGGACTTATTCAGTGGTTCCTTTGTTCATGGATTATGCGCCCAAACGCGGCGGGGTTCATCGGCGGGGACACAGCCTTTTCCATCGCGACCTTGATATGCTGCTCGTCATAATAGAAGCCGAAGAAGAACAGGACAGCAATCCCCGATCCTGCCGAGATGCTGCGCCCTTGCAACAGCCAATGGCCGCAATCGAAAAAATAGATGGATACCGTTCTTCCATCATGATAAAATAAAAGAACATCGACTCACCGGCACAAGGACATCAAACGATGGACTCGTTCCACGATTTCACAAAAAATGGGGAAACGTCATGAAAAAGGAACTGCCCCACTTCGCGGTCGGCTCGGCTTACGGCGGATCACAGGAATGGTGCACAGAACTCTGGATGTATATCGGAGGATGCGCCGCTGTTGCCGCCTGCGACAGCAGTATTTTCTTCATGCTCCGCAAAGGCAGGAGGGAGCTTTATCCCTACGCCATAAGTGACATTTCACGCAAAGATTATGTCAATTTCACGGACATCATGAAGCCTTATCTTTATCCGAGGCAGGGAGGCATCGACCGGCTGGACATATATATGGACGGTTTCGGCCAATTTCTGCGAGACCGGGGAGAAACGAGCATATCTATGTCTCCTTGGCCGGGAGAAAAGGATTTAACGGAAACGAAAGAAATCGTCAAAAAGCAGATCAATGACGGATGGCTCATTCCCAGCCTGACGCTCCTGCACGTCCACCCGTCCATGCAGGAATACGTATGGCACTGGTATCTGCTGAACGGCTACGATGAACAGGACGAAACGTTTCTCGTCAAAGCTGCCACATTCGGCGCTTGGCATTGGCTGGATTTCTCGGTGCTTTGGGATACGGGCTTCGAGCGCAAAGGCGGCTTGGTTCTTTATGGCATGCCATAAAGAACCAAGCCGCCTTTGCATTATCTTGGGGAGAGATGCCATGAAATACGCTGTCCCCAACAAGTCGCTGCAATACAACTGCTCATTTTTTCCAACTGACCGTTCCTCTGCATGGTCAAATAGAAAACAAGACCGAATCCAAAAAGTCAACGAGCTCATTCATTTCCGGCTTTGTAATCTGCCCAGTCGCTCCAAGCATCTCGCCCTTGCTGCGCATCTCCTCGTTGATGAGGGAAGAGAACAGGATGACGGGAAGCCCGCGCAGCTCCGCGTCGTCACGGATCAGCTTGAGCAACCTGTGCCCATCCATCTTCGGCATCTCGATGTCGGTGATAACAGCCCCGCGTCCCATGTCAGGGGCAGGCCCGTCTTCCGGATGAAGGTAATTCCATGCTTCAAGTCCGTTGACAAAGGCCGAGATATTTTCATAGCCTGCATCATTGAGCGTGCTCACCACCATATTCCGCAGCATCGTGGAATCCTCTGCAACCACGATAGGGGCGCTTTGGCGCAAGGACTGCAGATTGTCGTTGCGGCTTTCCACTTCCGTAAGCTTCTTGTTTATTTGCGGATTCACCTCCGCAATGATCGACTCGAAGTCCATGAGCAGCACGATCCTGTCCCCAAAGCGCACCAGTCCCACCACTCTGGAGCCTCCCCCCACCTGCGGAGGCGATTCCATGTCGTTCCACGATATCCTATGAATCCGCGACACCTCATCCACAAGGAAACCGATAGCATAGGCGTTGATTTCCGTGACGATAATACTCTTGCATTGCACGCCCTGGCCATGCCCCATGCATCGCGGCAGATTGACCAACGGAATGGTGCTTCCCCGGAGCGTAATCACGCCATCCAAATACGGATGAGCCCTTGCCACTTTTGTAATTGGAAACAGGGAGCTTTGGATGACTTCACGCACCTTTGCCACGTTGATTCCATAGCTAACCCCGCCCACTGAGAACTCTACGATCTCAAACTCATTTGTTCCGGACTCCAGCAGTATCCCGTTCTTCTCGACAGCCATGACAATATCTTCCCTTCCCAAGCAGCTTCATACTCTTTGATATTATAGTTTAGCAGCGGCACATTATCAAGCATTTCCCCCTCTTGAAAAAATAATAAACGCTTGCTCGATGATTTCAAACTGATACTTCTCTACAGCCTTTCCTCATGGACAGTAATTTTTTCATCGCCTGTCAATTTTCCGGTTAAAACCGCTGCGAACGGGTCGTGCCCATCGAATCCTTGCCGTGCCTTTTCCATGTTGGCATTGGCATAGCAATAACGGCAGCCGTGGATACAAGTGTCATACTGGCCGATATCGAAACTCTCCACGCAGTTGCATAGGGGACGCTGGCTTTTTGCTTTCCCCGCCTTGACAGGCTTGCCTGTGATGCGCTCTATGAGTTTCCCGTCAATGCAGGCTCCGTGTTCGATGCCATATTCTTCAAGACCGATAACCTCGGAGCAAGTCTGCAGTGTTACGCCGCTTCCCTTGGCGATTCGGGCCATCCCGGCGGCCAGCTCATGCATCTCGTCCTCCGATAGTTCATAGAGATTCAACCCTTGTGTGTTCTTCCTGGTCTTGGCATAAAGGTCGATGAAGCTGATGACGCACCGTTCTGTGTATGGGGCGAGCGCCGCGAGGGACTGCCCAAACCATGCCAAATGACTCTTGATCGTGTAGCAATCATTCAGGAGAATGGGGTCATACCGCCAAACCACTCTCTCCCTGCCCAGCCGGGAGGACAATTCCTGCACGGTCTTGATAATGTCTTCCTTGGGACGAAGATTCGACTCAACATCCTTGCCATAGGGAGTGATGGAGATTTGCACATAGTAGCGGTAATCATCAAGCTCCAACAGCCGTCCGAGCATAGGCGCGGGATCTTTTGTCCAGAACACGATGCAGTCCACAACGTCAGGCCGAAGGGATATTCGGCTTACTTGATTGCGGTTGAACGGATTGATCACATCCGCAAAGCCGTCCCGTATCCGCCGACAGAACCAATCGAAGAAGAATGCCGGAATATCCGTCCGGCGACTGGCGCTCACTATCATGGTTCTACGGAAACTCCGATAGCACGCTTCAGAAGACAGCGTCTCATAAAAATTCCTTCCTTTTCCATTAGAAATAAACGGTTTCAGTTTTGCACATCAATGTTCTGATACTGCAAAAATCAGATAATTATAACAGGTCCTAGTATAATACAATAATGTTTCTCCGTCTACACGATTGGAAGACCGCTTTTCATTCAGCCAATCGAAATGCCGCATTCCCCAAAGCAGCGTGCGGTTGCTTTTTTCTCTTTATATGGTAAAATAAAGCAAACTCCCAAGAAAGGAAAAGCCTGTTAATTTTGTGGGGCACGCCGGAAGAACTGAATCGGCGGAAAAGGCGCTTCCTTCCGCACTGATCCCGGCCTGCTTCAAGCGCCCGTTCGGCATCAAGAGCTTGGCGGGCGAGATGGATGCTCTCGTGCAGTTCAACGAAAAAAATGCGCACAGAAAAAATATCTTTTGATATAATGATTGAAGAGAACGACCTGTTTCCGGAGGGGTGCTTATGCTCTTAACTGCCATCCTGTATGTGGACAAGACCATCTACGCCCGTGCTCTTCAAGTCGATCAAGTCTCGAACGGATATGACATTGTTTCAGTATTCCCCTCGCGCCATCTTGACGAGGATGATTTGGGAAAATGCATCGGCGAATATTTGGTCGTGGACAAAAACGCCCGGATAGCCCTGCTTTGCCTAAAAAAACATCTTGAACGGAAAATCGCCGAAGCCAGGGTAATGGGAAACGAACCCGCCGTCGCCCCCATGCTGGAGGCGTTGAGAATCACAATACAAGCGGCGGCCATAGCCAACGACTATCCGGATTTATGAAAAAATCGGCGATAATGGAATCGCGCATCTATGAGGCCTTGCGCTCTCTGTAAAGACCTAAAAATCTTAACAGGGAGCAGCATAAACGGCAGCACACAAAAAAGCGGCAGACTTTCCGAAAGGAAACCTGCCGCTTCTGTCATTATAGAACCTTTGTCACAATCCTTCGATGGCGTTTGACGCGGACTCCCTTGCGGTCTTGAAAAGAAAACTCCGCTCTTCCTCGCTGACCGCCTTGCAGGAAACATTTCTGCCTTTGTTCATGCAGCAGAACGCCTCCACGCGATCCAGCCGTTTCCATTCTCCCCGCGCGTTCAGCCGCACTTCCATATTTGCGGACTCCAGCATTGCGACGGCGTCTTCCAAAATTCGGCAGAGCTCCATCTGGAAATCCCGGGAACCAGGCACCGAGTCGTAGCAAAAAAACCGCACGTCGACGCTCAAAAGCGTCCGTTCCATCGTGATTTTCGTCTCCGGCAGTATCGACTTCAGAGGCGCCAACGCAGCCATTACGCCGGTTGCGCGCACTTCCTCCTCGGTCACATCCGTCATGCCGGAGCGCGTAACCAAAAATTCGCCTCTCAGCGTGACGCTGTCATCGCGGAGCGCCGCCGCAAGCTGCTGACGAATCATCCGCCCGCCTTCTTTGACAGTTTCCGTCAACGTCATAGCAATCGCCTCGCTTTACACCCACGAAACTTCTTCGCCGCAGCGGGAGCAAAACCTGTCGTCCGAGCGCAGGCTTTCGCCGCAGGACGGGCAATGGCGCACCTCTTCCAACGCGCCCGTCGTTGTCTGCACCGCGCCGCCGATACGGCCTTCCATCTGCCCAAAGCGGGCTTCCGTGATTTTCTCGTCCGCCGCCACTCGGTCCCGAAGCTGCTCCTGCCCCATACGGAGTTCCGCCACGTCGCGCTCGATGGACTTGTCCGACACCAGCGCAAGCACGATGCCGACAATGACCGGGCTGAAAAACGCCGCCGCGAGACCCCATTTCCACTGACTGCGCCCCTTCTTGTCCGCGTAATATCCGACAGCCGCGCAGCAGAGAATCCAAAAAGCGAATTCAAACATTGTTCATCATCCTTTCCCTAATCCCGCAAATCCTTTTACCCCTTTTACGCCCCTATTATATGTTGCCTTGTCTGAAAAAACAATGGCGCACGCGCGATTTCATCGGATTATAAACATCCTCTAATCTATTTTTCATCCGCCGCGATATTCCTATTCCATTCGCTTTCTGATATACTATTCTGAGTGTAAAGACTCTCCCCCGGAAAGGAAAAATGACATGAGCGACAAGAAACCGAAAATCGAAAAACCGGACACCGACGACCACGTGATCAAAATGGATATTCTCGGCATGATCCACAGCGCCGAAAATCCGTTTGACATCATTTACCATGTTGCGAATTATCTCGAAAAAAAATCCAGCGAAGAGGGCTACGCGAAAGCAGTGCTGGAAAACATGCGAACCGTTTACGGAATCGTGCTCGGCGAACAAAAGCTGCTGACCGACGAGCTTCGCGACGTCGAAGCACGGCTGGCCCATATCGAAGACGTCTGCAAAAATGCGGAACTGACCGAGGAGGAAGAAATCCGCGCCGGTTTCGCCATCGACGAGCATAAAAAGAACGTCGAGCGCCTCAAACTCCGTATCCAGACACTGCAAGCCAACGGCGAATCCCTGTACTTCATAAAAAAATAATGCGGCAAAAAGAGCGGAAGCTGTCAAACCGGCTTCCGCTCTTCTGATTATCCCTGCTATTCCTCTCTCGCCTTTTCCTTCAGATAGTTGCTCATGGCCTCCGCGACGTGCTTTGCGCTCTTGACCGCCTGCACCACGTTCCACGGGCCGAGGGTTACGTCGCCGCCCGCGAAAACGCCCAGCCGCGTCGTCCTGCCGTCCTCGTCCACCTCCAAAAGTCCTCTTTCATTGCTGTCGAGGCCGATGGTGGTGCTGGAAAGCTTGTCCTTCGCCCGCTGGCTGACGGCGATGATCGTGCTGTCCGCCGCCGAAATGGCCGGCTCGCTGCGGGAAACGATCTCCCCCGCCTCGTTGTATTTCCGCCGCACGAAAAGCGGCCCTTCGTCGGTGATGGCCAGTGTCTCCACGCCGTAGGCGATTTCCACGCCGTCCGCCAGTGTATACTCCACTTCCCGCTTGCTGGCGGTGACTTTGTTGTCCCGCGAATAGATGGTGACATAGCGGCTGCCGTGGCGGATTACCGTGCGCGCCACGTCCATCGCGGAATTGCCCGCGCCGATGATCGCCACCGTGTCGCCAAGCTCATAAGCGTCAGGATTTTGCAGATAATCGACGGCATAATGGACGTTGCCGAGGCTCTCGCCCTTGACGCCGAGCCTGCGCGCGCGCCATGTGCCGACGCCGATGAACACCGCGTCAAAGCCGTCGTCGAAAAGGTCGTCGATGCGGAGCGCGCCGCCGATGGTCGTATTCGGGCGGATATGGACGCCCAAGGCCCGAAGTATTTTTTCATAGCGATCCAGACTTTTCTTCGGCAAACGGAATTCGGGGATGCCGTAGCGAAGCATGCCGCCGATCTTGTCCTTCCTCTCAAAAACGGTAACATTGTACCCCTGTCGCGCGAGATTCACCGCCACGGTCAGCCCCGCAGGCCCGCTGCCGATCACGGCGACCTTTTGGTCCTTGTCCGGCTCCCGCGTCGCCACGAGACGATCAAGATATGCGTCGGAAATGTAATGCTCTATGCTCGAAATCTGTACCGGGCTGTCCGACTCCCTGCCCTGTATGCAGTTGCCCTCGCACTGCCCTTCATGGTCGCAGACGAGCGAGCAGAATACGCTCATCGGGTTATTTTCAAAAAGCAACGCCCCTGCCTCGTTCAGATTCCCCTCAAGAAAAAGTTTGATCATCCCGGGGATATTCGTCTTCACAGGGCAGCCGTTCTCGCGGCAGGTCGGGGTCGCGCATTGCAGGCAGCGCCGGGCCTCACGGATAACATGGATCGCCATTTCCTCACCTCATCGTGAAAGTTGGATTTTTTCTTTCTTAGTGTACCACAACTTTCTCGTTTTGCCTATCGCTCTTGTAACCGCAAAACATACATGCTATAATCAAAGTGAAAGGTGCAAGCCACACGGCAGGCGGTCAAATCACGCCCCTGAAAGGGGGCGAAGCCGATGACGAAATACGATTTTTTCGCGCTGATTTTTATCTTCGCGTTATGCGTAATCGCTCTGAAAGCATGAGAAAAGCCGCCCTCCAGTTCCCACGCTGAGGCGGCTAATCTCTAGTCCGTTGATGTATCGGGGCTGACCGTTTGTCGGCGAGCACCTTTCTTTGTGTTTATTATATCCCGTTTTCTCGATTTCGTCAACGAATACTTATTCCGCGCGCGACACAAAACCGTAAATCTTCAACCATCCGCCAATGCTTTTCCGACGCCTCGACTGCCAACCTGTGCGCCGCCTCGCGCCTTGCCCGTTTTTTCGCCTGTTCCCGTTCGATTTGACGCAGCGTGTGTTCGTCCGGTCCGATTATCCCTCCGCCGCTCGTTACGCAGGCGTGCTCGACTTCACCTTCCGCGTTCAAGACAATCACCGAGCCATACGTTTTCGTACCGTAGAATTTTGTCCCAGGCATTGGAAGGAAGGGCTTCGAACGGTGAAACGAATAGACGCGTTCGACAGCATTCGCCACTTTACGCGCAAGCGCCGGATCGTTTTTCATCTTCTCATCCAGTTCCGGCGGCACGAAGATCGCGTGCTTTCCAAGCGTCGCCTGCGTTTTCGCCTGCACCATCCCATCAAGCTGCGACGGATTTGCCCGCGACGGGCGCCATGAAACAACGCTTGCATCCGGCTCCTCCCGCATCAGCCTGTCAAAAGGAAAATCGTTGTGCTCCCAATCCGCATCGGAAATTCCGGACACATCCATTACATGATAAAACCACTGTCCCGCGCCCTGCGGAAAATATTTTCCGTACGCGTCTCTCCACAAATTTGCGAAACTTTCTTCCGTCTGTGATACCGTTTGCAAAACATCCGCAAAAGACACTCCGCCCAACGGACGCGTTTGCACTGAACCACAGCTTTTCGCTGCCGCCGTTTCCCGGAGCGCCAACGCATGCATGGAATCCATCTGCATAAACAATATCCTCCTTCCAGCTTCCATACCTTCGTTTTTATCCTCGTCCTCTGCCTATATATCGTCATTTTCACGCTAAACTTAATGGGTGGGCGCGAAAGACGTATTTTCCGCCGCGAAATCCCAACAATTCACCTTTTTTCATGTAAAAACCGCAAGCCCGGCACAATTTTCCGAGGCTTGCGGTTTTCTTATGCTTACTGCACATCCAACGCCGCCGTGATGAAATCGCGGAACAGCGGATGCGGTTTGTTGGGTCTTGATTTCAGCTCCGGGTGGAACTGGGAGCCTACGAACCACGGATGATCCTTCACCTCGACGACCTCCACAAGGCTGTCGTCGGGCAGCGTGCCCGCGACGACCATGCCTGCCTTCGTCAGCTCGTCGCGGTATTCGTTGTTGAACTCGAAGCGGTGACGGTGGCGCTCCTTCACTTCCTCCTCGCCGTAAGCCTCCATTGTGTGCGTTCCCTCGCGGAGCTTGCAGGGGTATGCGCCGAGACGCATGGTGCCGCCCTTGTCGACAATTCCCTGCTGGGAATCCATCAGCGCGATGACCGGGTGCTTCGTCTCGGCGTTGAACTCGGTGCTGTGGGCGTCAACCAATCCGCAGACGTTCCGCGCGAACTCGATGACCGCGCACTGCATGCCGAGGCAAAGGCCGAGGAACGGAATCCTGTTTTCCCGCGCATAACGGATAGCACGGATCTTGCCCTCTACGCCCCGATCGCCGAATCCCCCCGGAACGAGGATTCCCTTGCAGCCGTCAAAAATTTCGTCGAGAGCCACGTTTTCCTTCTCCAGCTCCTCGGAATTGACCCACTGGATGCGGACCTCGGCGTCGTTTGCAATTCCCGCGTGATGAAGCGCTTCGGTCACGGACATATAGGCGTCGGGCAGCGCGACATACTTTCCGACCACGGCCACCTTGACCTTTTTCTCCGGATGCTGGATTTTATAAACCATCTTCTGCCAGTCTTCCATATTCGCCGGGGAAACGTCCATATTCAGCTTTTCGAGGACGATGCGGTCGAGGCCCT
>CAMVJN010000039.1 GCA_947167825.1 uncultured Selenomonadales bacterium
TCACCGCCAACGCCCGCGCAAAGCCAAGCTGATGCTCGACCTCGCGGAACCAAAGCGTATGATGCACCATCATCCGATGCAGGAGATCGATGACGTACACGGCAAGTTGAGCCTCGTTCATATCCTCGGCTCTGTGAAGTTCCTGTTTAATCATTGACAGCCCCCATTCCACAGCCTC
Organism: uncultured Selenomonadales bacterium; assembly: GCA_947167825.1. Lineage (GTDB taxonomy): Bacteria > Bacillota > Negativicutes > Selenomonadales > Selenomonadaceae > RUG12372. The sequence goes on from CAMVJN010000039.1 coordinate 179, forward strand.
CGAAAGCACCTGGCGTCGCGGATCACAGGCTCCGCCCAAGATTCCTCTTTCGTCGCGCTCTTGTCGATGAGTACAAGATGGCGTCCCCGGAAGCAGTCGATCCGCCCCGTCGCCGGAGCTCCCCGCGAAAAAAGCTGCCCCCGAACCCGCATGACACGGAAACAGGGGGCAGCTTCATTTATATCTCAATCCTTCTTCGCCCAGACCTCGGCCATGAACTCCGCGTAAATCGCGTCGAGATGCTGCACGAGCACGCTGAGCATCAACTGGATCATCTTACTGTCGAAGGTCTCGTCGACAAAGGGCAGGCAGATATCGAGATAGACCACGCCGTCCTCGCGAAGATAATATTTGAAAATCTTGAACTGCGTATTCAGATGGTTCAGATATTCCTGGATCTTCTCGCGCTTTTCCTTCGCGACCCCGGTCACAACCTGCGTGCGGATAATAGTGAACACGCTGGTATCAATGAAAATCGCCATCGGAAGGATCTGTCCCGTCGTCTCGATGCGCGAACGGAACACGACGGTATTATAAGCGTCGTCCAACGATTCCGTACTGAATACGTTGATGTTGTTCTCCATCAGGAATTCCTGGAACTTTACGGCCTTCGCGTTTACCTCGGCCCCTGATTTCTCTTTCTTTGCCATAGCTTCTCCTCCTGCCCGCTGATTGAGGTTTTGCGCTTCACAATCAAGGGTATTATATCATCTTTTGCTATCCGGGTGCAAAAAGTTTTCACTCTTCCGCTAAAATCAATTTGCGCCGCGACGCCCTCGTATCTCCTGCAATTCTTCCTTCGAAAAATGATACTTTTCCCCGCAAAAGTCGCAGCAAACCTCCGCCTGTCCATCCTCTTCCAACTGCGCCAGATCCTCGTCCCGGAGCGTCGAAAGGATTTCCTCGGTGCGGGCCCGCGAGCATTGACAGCGGAAGGCCAACTCCGTTTCCGAAAGGACATGGGCGTCCGAAAACCCTCGCAAAATTTCAGAAGCGATTTCCTCTGCGGAAAGGCCGTCTTTGACCATCGCAGAAACGGGACGAAGCTCCGCAAGGGTTTTCTCCAGACGCGACAAAGTTTCCTCCGACGCGCCCGGCAACGGCTGCACGATAAAGCCGCCCGCCGCCTCCGTCTCGCCGTTCCTGCCAACGAGAACGCCGAGGCCGACGCCGGACGGTGTTTGCTCCGATTGGAACAAATATCGCGTCAAATCTTCAGCAATCTCACCGGAAAATATCTCGCAGGTTCCCGTGACCGGTTCCTTCAGTCCCGTAAAACGTGTGACATAAAGCAGCCCGCGTCCGACGCCCTGCCCGACGGACAGCTTGCCGTTCGTCAGCGGAAGCTCGGCATCAGGATGGACAACGTATCCACGCGCTGCCCCGTCGGCGGAAGCGTCCGCCACGATCTGCCCCAAAGGACCGTCGCCTTGAAATTTTACAGTCAGACATTCCCTGTTTTTCAGGTTCGCCGCGAGCAGCAGCGCTCCCGTCATGACACGTCCGAGCGCTGCCGTCGCCAACGCGCCGCACCGATGACGCCGCGCCGCTTCGCCGACCAGTCCCGTGGTAACTGCCGCATAGACGCGCACGTCCCCCGCCGTCGCTTTGCAAAGACGATCCATCACAGTTCCTCCACCGGCATGCTTTCTAGAATATCCCCGGTATACAGGTCGCGAATGGAAATATGCTGTTCATCCATCAGCGCAAAGGTCGAGCGTCCATCATCTCGCTTCGAGACCGACGGCGAACCGGGATTCAGGAAAATCGTCCTGCCGATACGTTCAAGAACCGGCACATGGGTGTGACCGCTGATGAAAATATCCACTCTCAGCTTCGCCGCCATTTCCGATTTTTCTTCCTGCGTCTCCACCAAATGGCCGTGCGTGATTACGATCCGCTTGCCGTTCACAAAGGCGAACGCGTAAGGATAGGCCATCGGCAGGCCAAGCACCGACAGATCGACCTCGGAATCGCAGTTGCCCCGCGCCGCGATAATCGGCACCGGGCACTGCTGGATTGCCTCAGCCAGCTTCGCCGGACGGTAATCGTCGGTCATGCGGTTGCGCGGTCCATGGTACAATACGTCGCCCGCATGCAAGATCAAATTGGTAGTGTGAAAAAAATTGTTGTAAGCCATGGCCCAGCAGCCCGCCGAGCCGTGCGTATCGCTGATAACCCCGATTTTCAAAAGCCTCGCCCCTTATCCGATCTTTTTCAACAGATTCGCCATTTCCATCGCCGCCATCGCGCCGTCCGCGCCCTTGTTTCCGGCCTTCGTCCCGGCGCGCTCAACGGCCTGCTCGATATTCTCCGTTGTGACGACGCCGAAAATCACCGGCACGCCTGTAGAAAGTCCCGCCTGGGCGACGCCCTTTGAGACTTCATTGCAGACGTAATCATAATGGGAGGTGGCGCCCCGGATTACCGCGCCGACGCAAATGACCGCGTCGTATTTGCCGGAAGCGGCAAACTTTTTCGCAGCCAGCGGAATCTCGAACGCCCCCGGCACCCAGGCCACGTCAACCGCGTCCTCCGCCGCGCCGTGGCGACGCAGCATATCGAGCGCCCCTTCCAAAAGCTTCGATGTGATAAATTCGTTGAAGCGCGACGCGACAATCGCGAACCGCAAGCCTTCCGCCGTAATGTTGCCTTCAATGATGTTTGCCATGCTCTTATTCCTCCTCCAAAAGATGTCCCATTTTATTTTTCTTCACTTCAAGATAGTGATGATTATATGGATTGGAATGGATTTCCAACGGCAGCCGCTCGACGATGGAGAGACCGTATCCCTCCAGTCCCGCGCGCTTGGCGGGATTGTTCGTCAACAGGCGGATACTCGTCAGCCCGAGATCGGCGAGAATTTGCGCGCCGATGCCGTAATCACGAAGATCGGGCGCGAATCCAAGCAGCACGTTCGCCTCCACCGTATCCTTCCCCTGATCCTGTAACGCATAAGCGCGCATCTTGTTCGCGAGCCCGATGCCGCGCCCCTCCTGCCGCATATACAGCACGACGCCCTCGCCCTCTGCCTCGATTCGCCGCAGAGCCTTCGCCAGCTGATCGCCGCAGTCGCAGCGCAAAGAACCAAGCGCGTCACCGGTCAGGCACTCGGAATGGACGCGCACCATCACGTCCTTTTTGTCCCGCACATCGCCCTTGACGACGGCGAGATGACATTTCCCGTCCAAAGTGCTTTCGTAGGCCTTGATTCTGAAATGACCATACTTGCTCGGAAAATCCACGTCCGCGACTTGACGGATAAAGGTCTCCGTCCGTTTCCGGTAAGCAATCAATGCCTGCACAGTGATAATTTTCAGCCCGTGCGTCTCCGCGAACTCCAGAAGCTGCGGCGTCCGCATCATGTGGCCGTCGTCGGCCATGATCTCGCAGCAAAGCCCCGCCGGATAAAGCCCCGCCAGCTTCGCGAGATCGACAGTTGTCTCCGTGTGCCCGGCTCGCCGAAGCACGCCGCCCGGCACCGCCCGAAGCGGGAACACATGACCGGGACGCCGGAAGCTCGAAGGCTTAGCCGACGGATCGATCAAAAGCTGTACCGTCTGGCACCGCTCAAAAGCGGAAATCCCCGTGTCCGTCGTCACAGCGTCCACGGAAATGGTAAATGCCGTCTCGTGATTATCTGTATTGTTCGCGACCATCGGCGCGATATCGAGGGCGTCGAGCCTGTCGCCCTCCATCGGCGTGCAGATCAGCCCCTTCGCATAGGTCGCCATGAAGTTAACCGCTTCCGGCGTCACCTTGTCCGCCGCGATAATCAGATCGCCCTCGTTTTCCCTGTCCTCGTCGTCGACGACCACCAACATCTTTCCCTGCCGGATATCCTCGATGGCGTCCTCAACATTTGCAAAACCCATATATTCGCCCCCAATTCATCAAAATCCGCATTGCTGCAAAAACGCCGCCGTCAGCCCCCCGGACGGTCTTTCTTCCGCCTGCGCCGGAGCGTGCAGCAATTTGTCCACATATTTTCCGATGACGTCGTTCTCGATATTGACGAACGCCCCTGCCGTCTTTCCGTCCAGCGCCGTGGCCTGCCGCGTGTGCGGAATCAGCGAGACGGAAAAGCCTTTGTCGTCGACCTCCGCCACCGTCAGGCTCACACCGTCGAGAGCCACCGAACCGCGTGGCACGATATACCGCAAAAGCGGCGGCACAGCCTCGATTCGCAGAATCCGCGCGTTCTCTTTCGCCTCGACGCTTTTCACGCGCCCCACGCCGTCGATATGGCCGCTGACGACATGGCCGCCGAGCCGTGAGGAAAGCGTCAGCGCCCGTTCCAGATTCACCCCGTCGCCCGCCCGCAGGCTGCCGAGGGACGAATGCGCCAGCGTGACGGGCATCACATCCGCCGTGAAGCCCCCGCGTGTAAACGCCGTGACTGTCAGGCAGACGCCGTTCACCGCGATGCTGTCGCCGACCGCCGTTCCCTCCGTCACCTTCTCGGCGGCAATTTCCATGCGCCCGTTCCCGACCGAGCGAACGCGCCCAACTTCTTCGACGATTCCCGTAAACATTTGTTTACTCCTTTACGATATATCCGCTGATGCAAAAATCTTTGCCTACCGTTTCCGTCTTCATATCCGTCAGCCGCGCCGCTTCGGCGAGCCGCGAAAAACCTTCGCCGCCTACCGCGGGCATCGCGTTTTTCCCGCCGACCAGCATCGGCGCGATGAACGCGCAAACCTTGTCGGCGAGTCCCGACCGCAAAAAGGAAAAATGAACCGTCGAGCCGCCCTCGACGAGCAGCGAGCAAATCTTCCTTTCGCCCAGCATTTGCAAAAGCAGCGGCAAATCCACGGCCGAACCGGTGCCCGAAATAAGTGCCTCCGCGCCTGTCTTCCGAAGCCGTTCCAGATTTTCCTTCGGCGCCGCCTCTGTCGCCGCGATCAGCACCGGAGACGCCCCGTCATGGAGCATCGGCAAATCAACCGGCGTCCGCGCATGACTGTCGAGAATGATCCGAAACGGATTTTTCCCATTCCCGTCGGGCAGCCGCGTCGTCAACGAAGGACGGTCTGCGAGCGCCGTCCCGATCCCCACAAGAATCGCGTCGTTTTCGTCCCGCAGGACGTGGCCGCGAAGCCTGGCTTCCTCGCCCGTAACCCATTGGGACTCTCCGCCCGCCGTCGCCGTCTTTCCGTCCATCGTCATCGCTATTTTCAACGTGACGAACGGGCGCTTCTTCGTCACCCATGTCAGGAACGCCTCGTTCAACCGCCGCGCTTCCTGTTCCATCAATCCGCAGGAGACCTCGACGCCGGCCTCGCGAAGCATTTGGAAGCCCCGCCCGCTGACAATCGGATTCGGATCCTCCATCGCCGCAACGACGCGCTTCACGCCCGCCTCGATTACCGCCCGCGCACAGGGACCGGTCCGCCCTGTATGCGAGCAAGGCTCCAACGTCACAAAGAGCGTCGCTCCCCGCGCCAATTCTCCCGCCATGCGAAGCGCGTGAATTTCGGCATGCTCCGTCCCGGCCTTCCGATGCCAGCCCGCGCCGACAATCCGCCCGTCCCGGACGAGGACCGCGCCGACCATCGGATTCGGCGACGTCCGCCCGCGCCCATGCGCCGCCAGCATAAGCGCTTCGCGCATATACATCTCCTCTTCCAACAGTCTCACCCCGCAATTCGTAAATAAAAATCCCCGGAAGAAAAATCCTCCGGGGCGTGCAAAAACGCAAATAAAAACCAATCTTTTCTCATCCAGACTACGGAAACATATAGTTTCCTCACTGTCGGCCCTGGAATCACACCAGATCATGCCTTTCGGCTCGCGGGCTACAGAACCTTGTTCCTTACCGCCGGTCGGGAATCCGGTTCCGATAAGAATAAATTTTCGGAACTCCGTCACCCTGCCCCAAAGATTTCCTTATGAAATTATTTCTAATACTACCATAAACCGAACCTCACGGCAAGGTCTTGAACTGCTCAAAAGGCCAGAACACGAGAATCGCCTTGCCCTTTACAAGATCATAGGGTACGAATCCCACATCGGCGAAGCGGCTGTCCTCGGAATTGTTCCGGTTGTCGCCCATCACGAAGATATGTCCTGCGGGCACTTCTGCCAGCGGATAGTCGCCGCGCGTCTTGCTCAAAATATACGGCTCGTTTATCAACTGGCTGTTGACATATACCTGGCCGTCCCTGATCTCGATGGTGTCCCCCGGCACCGCGATAACGCGCTTGATAAAGTCGCGTCTTGGGTCCCGCGGGTACTGGAACACGAGAATCTCGCCGCGCTGCGGCTCACGGAAACGGTAAATGAACTTGTTGACGACAAGCCGCTCCGCACTCTGCAGCGTCGGCCGCATCGACGGACCGTCCACAAGATACAGCTCCACGATGAACGTGCGAATAATCAGCGCGAGAACGACAGCCGTCGCGATGGATACAATCCAATCCTTTGCTTCTTCCCCCAAAGAACTCATAGCGTCCCTCCATACAAAAAGAGGGGCTGACCTTCGCCAGCCCCTGCTCTTTTAGCGTCTTTCCTTGATGCGAGCCGCCTTGCCCGTGAGGCCGCGCAGATAATAAAGCTTGGCGCGACGGACAACGCCGCGGCGCACAACCTCGATCTTCTCGATTCGCGGCGAATGCACCAAGAACGTGCGCTCTACGCCGATGCCGTAGGAAATGCGGCGAACCCTGAACATTTCGCGGACGCCCGAACCCTGCCGTCCGATGACGACGCCCTCAAACACCTGAATACGCTCGCGCGTACCCTCGACAATCTTCGCATGGACGCGGACCGTATCGCCGGGGCGAAATTCCGGAATGTCCGAGCGGAGCTGTTCCTTTTCCAACGCTTCAATGATATTCATTTCTGTTCCTCCTATTCGTGACGTTCGTGGCAGAACAATTCTGTCCAGAGGACCGCCCGTACATTTCGATACTATACCATAAGCAAAAAAATAATGCAAGATGTGATTTTTCAAAAAAAACCCGCCAAATCATCTTCCGTTCCCCCGCTGAATAATCGCATAGCTTTCCGGGTGCATGCCCGGCTTGATGACGAAGCCGACCTTGACGCCGAGATCCGACGACAGGCTGTCGACCAGCGGCGAATCCATCAGCGCATACGCCACTGTCTCATGTACCTCGACCTCATAGCCGAAATCGGCATGGGAGCGCTCCTCGATCCGGCGAATATCCCGGCAAATGCGGATTGCCACCGTCTCCGGCGACTCCACGCGCCCGCTGCCATGACAGCACGGGCAATCAGCGTACAAAATGCTCTCGAAGTTCTGTCTCGATTTTTTCCTCGTAATCTCGACAAGCCCCAGCTGCGTTATTCCGATGATGTTCGTCTTCGAGCGGTCAAGCTTCGCACGTTCGCGCATGAACGCCAAAAGTTTTTCCTTCTGCACTTCCTCGTCCATGTCGATGAAATCGACGATAATAATGCCTCCGATGTCCCGAAGCCGGAGCTGCCGCAGGATTTCCGCCGCCGCCTCCATATTCGCCCGGAAAATCGTGTCCGAAAGATTCGACTGCCCGACGAATTTTCCTGTGTTGACGTCGATGACCGTCAACGCCTCCGTGCGGTCGATGACGAGGAAACCGCCGGAGGGCAGCTCGACCTCACGATCCGACAAGGTTTCCAGTTCAGTCTCTACACCAAACGCGCGAAAAATCGGCGCCGCGCCCTCGTAATGCTCAACGCGCTCCGAAAGAGCCGGCGAAACGTACTCCACCAAATCCCGAACCCGCCGGTACGTCTCGACGTCGTCCACGACCAAGCGTGAAACATCGTCCGTCAACAAATCGCGCACCACGCGAATCGCCATATCCGCGTCCCGATAAAGAAGTGCGGGCGCGGAAAGGACGCGGCTTCGCGCCTGCAGGGACGCCCAAAGCTGCGAAAGGTATTTCACGTCGCTTTCCAGCGTTTCCCTGTCCTGCCCCGCCGCCAGCGTCCGAACAATCAGCCCCATCCCCTCGGGACATATTTCCTGTGCCAACGTGTGGAGACGGCTTCGTTCCTCCTCTTCCTCAATCCGCCGGGACATGCCGATATAATTCGCGGTGGGCATCAGCACGACGTTCCTTCCCGGCAGGGAAAGGCGCGTCGTAACGCGCGGTCCCTTCGTTCCGACGGCGTCCTTGACCACCTGCACGATAACGGCTTGCCCGATATGGACTTTTTCCTGCCCTTCAATATGTTTTTCCGGTCCGGCGCCGTCCCCGAGATAAAGGAACGCGTTTTTCTTCTGTCCGATATCGACAAAGGCCGCCTGCATGCCAGGCAGCACGTTTTGCACGCGCCCCTTGTATATGTTGCCGACGAGGTGGGAATGGGAAGGACGCTCGATTCCCATCTCGATCAGCCGCTCGTCCTCCGTCAGGACCAAGCGCGTCTCTTCCGGCGTCGCGTTGAGAAGAATGTTTTTCACGGCTTCACCTCTCCCGCCGAAAGAAGCTCCTTCCCGCCGCAAAACAGCCCGCACCGATGGATGAGCGCCGTTTCCGCGCGAACGGGAAGCCCAAATTTCTCGCAAAGCAGCGTCAGTATCTCCTGCGGCTTGACGCTTCCGCCCGGCGTAATGCGGATTGCCATTCGTATGCAAAGCAGATCGTTTTCCGCCGCTTCCGCCTGAATCTCTCCGCAAATGTATTGACGGACTTCAATCTCCCGCGTTTTTTTCGGCGTCTTGCGAAGATACATACATTCCTTCGCAGCGTTGAAAGCGCCAATCGCCGCCTGCGCCTCGGGAAAAGCGCCGCGCAGCGGAACCGAGATTTCATACCCTGCTTCGTCTGTCAGAGCCATCAAAGCTTTCGGCTTCCCCTTCATTACCCGAAGGCCAAGCAAACGGACTCCGTTCGGCAACGCGGGACGCAGACAGTCGGCAATCTCGTCCTCCGCCATCATTTCCGACAATTCCAAGTCCATATATTCAGCGTCGCTGGTGACGCCGACGGAAAGAGCCGAAGCGAAGTTCATCTTCATATGCGGATTGAATCCCTCGGAATACGCTGCGGGAATCTTCGCGCGGCGTATCGCCCGCTGCATCAGGGAAGCATAATCGAGATGGGAGATATAGCGGAGCGGCTCGTCTTTCGTGATTCGTGCCCGGCAATATACCATCGGGCGCGGAGCCGCGTTTTTGTTCCCTTCGCTCATTTTCCCGCCTCCCTGTCGATGACGCGGACGTCCAGCGTCGGACAGACGGCGCAGCCCGTGCAGCTTCCCCGCCGGCAATCCGGCGTCAGCTCGCCCCGCAGGCTGCGCTCGCGCTCCGTCCAAAGGAACGCGCGGGAAACGCCCGGAGACGTATGCTCCCAGGGAAATTTTTCTTCCCGTCCCCTCTCTCGCCCGTTGTAATACTCCGGCTTGACATTCAGAGCTTTGAAAGCGTCCAGCCAATATTCCTCATGAAACTGGTCGCTCCATCCGTCGAACTTCGCCCCGCGCTTCCACGCCTCGAAAACTGCCTTGGAAAGACGGCGGTCGCCCCGCGCCAGCACGCCCTCCAGGCGGCTGACCCGCGCGTCGTGATAATTGAACTGGATGGAACGGTCTCGGATATTTTCCTTCAAAAGCCTCTGCTTGCGCTCGAATTCCGCCAATGAATCCTGTGCCGCCCACTGGAACGGCGTGAATGCCTTCGGCACGAAACAGGAAACGCTGATCGTGATCTTCGCGCCGCGCCTCCCCTTAATTTCCTGATACCGGTCCACGACCTTCTTTGCCAGCTTCGCGATACCGATAATGTCCTCGTCGGTCTCCGTCGGAAGGCCGAGCATAAAATACAGCTTGACGGACTTCCAGCCCTTCTCGAAAGCCGCCGAGACCGCCTGCATCAGATTTTCCTCCGTGACGCCCTTGTTGATGACGTCGCGCATCCGCTGTGTTCCCGCCTCCGGCGCGAAAGTCAGCCCGCTTTTCCTGACCTGCTGCATCCTGTCGGCCAGCCCGATGGAAAAGCTGTCGATGCGGAGCGACGGCAGGGAAAAACTGACTTGCTCCCCCGCGAAGTCTTCCATCAGATTGTCCACCAGCCCGTCAAGGCACGAATAATCCGCCGAGCTCAAAGAGGTCAGCGACATTTCATCGTAGCCGGTGGCGTCCGCCATTTTCCTCGCCAGCAAGCGCAGCTTTTCCTTGCTCCGCTCCCGCACGGGCCGGTATGCCATGCCCGCCTGGCAGAAACGGCAGCCTCGGGAGCAGCCGCGGAACAGCTCCAGCATAATCCGGTCATGGACGATGTCGATATAAGGAACGACGGGGTTTTCCATCGTCTCCGCCTCGTCCATGTCCCGCATGACACGTTTGTAAACGACAGCGGGCGCCGCCTCGTCCAGCCGCTCCATTCCGCAAAAGTTCCCGCCGGCATCATAACATGGCGCATAGAGCGACGGAACGTAAATGCCGGAAATCCCGGCGGCGCGGCGCAAAAATTCTTTGCGCCCGCCGGGGCGTCCTTCCTTCTTCCACGCAACGAAAAGCGAAACAAGCTCGCCCAAGACTTCCTCGCCCTCGCCGATCACGAAAAGGTCAAAAAAATCGGCGACGGGCTCCACATTGTAGACGCACGGGCCGCCGCCGACCACAAAGGTCTCATCCTCGCTACGCTCCGACGCCCAAAGGGGAATCCCCGCGAGATCGAGCATATTGAGGACATTCGTATAAATCATTTCGTACTGCAGCGAAAAGCCGAGAAAATCAAATTCCCTGATCGGCGTCCTCGTTTCGAGCGAAAACAACGGCAGGCTGCGTTCCCGCATCTCCGCCTCCATATCGACCCAAGGCGCGTAGACCCGCTCCGCCGCCGTATCTTCCCTGCGGTTCAAAATCTCATACAGGATTTTCAGCCCGAGATTCGACATGCCGACCTCGTAGACGTCAGGCATCGAAAACGCAAATGTGCATGAGACATCCTCATGACGCTTGCCGCTGCTGTTCCATTCATTCCCCGTATACCTCGCAGGCTTCGTCACCGCCTGCAAGAGATCGGGCGTCAATGATACCATATCATTCATCCTTTATCAGAAAATCAGCCGTTGTTTTTTCATATAAATATTCAACAGCAAAGCGATTGCCATAATGTTCGTTGTCAGTGAACTGACGCCGTAACTCATCAGCGGCAGGGGAATGCCCGTCACGGGCATGATGCCCATGGTCATGCCGATATTGACCAGCACATGGAACACCAGCATCGACGTAATGCCCACCGCCAAGAGCATCCCGAATGTATCGCTGGCATCCTGCGCGATCCGTATGCCCCGCCACAAAAGAATCAGATACAGCAGCAACAGAAACGCCGCGCCGATGAACCCCATCTCCTCGCCCACTACGGCAAAGATAAAATCCGTGTGGTTCTCCGGCAGAAAATCGAGCTGGCTCTGCGTTCCCTCGAAAAGTCCCTTCCCGAAAAGCTGCCCGGAGCCGATGGCGATTTCCGACTGAATGATATGATAGCCGGAGCCGAGAGGATCAACATTCGGATCGAGAAAAACAAGTATACGCATTTTCTGGTAATCCTTCAGAAAATGCCAGAGCACGGGACTCGCCAGCACCCCCGCGCCGAAGATTGCGCCCAGCAGCTTCAGGTTGACGCCGGCGGCGAATATCATGCCGAGAAAAATCGCGATAAATACCAGCGACGTGCCAAGATCCGGCTGCTTCAGCACGAGCAGGAAGGGCACGCCGACAAACGCTGCAATCGGCAAGAGATCGTGCATGGTGTTGAGCTTCCCGACCTTGTCCTCCAAAAGCGCCGCCAGCGAAATAATCATGATGATCTTGGAAAATTCCGACGGCTGCAAGGTAACCGGGCCGAGCTGAATCCAGCGCTGGGCGCCGAGAGCGCTGTGCCCGAACAGCATGACCGCAAGGAGCAGCACGATATTGACGGCGTAAAGCTTCATGCCGTACCGCTGCAGCATCTTGTAGTCAAAATTCATCAGGAAGACCACCAGCGCGATATTCAGTACAGCAAAAATCCCTTGGCGCTGCACAAAGCCGTAGCCCCCCGCGGAGGCAGCGTTGATATGCGTCGCGCTGCCGATCGTGACAAGACTCATCAAAATAATCGCGACCGCCGCAAAAATCAGCGTAAAATCCATACGCCGAAGCCATCGCTTGTTCAT
>CAMVJN010000040.1 GCA_947167825.1 uncultured Selenomonadales bacterium
GCGGCTTCAACCGGAACGAGAACCGTCCGGGCAGGAAGAACCGCAAGAACAAGAATCAGCCCCAGCAGCCGCAGAAGATGGAGATCGCGCGTCCGACCCATATCAAGATCGGCGAGACAATCGCTGTCCGCGACCTCGCCAGCAAGATGAGCTGCACGGCGGCGGACATCATCAAAAAGCTGTTCATGATGGGTTCGGTGGCCACCATCAATCAGGAAATCGATTACGACACGGCGGAGCTGGTCGCCAGCGAGTTCGGCGTGACCGTCGAGGCGCTGCCGCCGGAGGTCGATTTGACGGAAATCCCCGTCATCGAGGACGATCCGAAGACGCTGGTGCTTCGTCCGCCGGTGGTCACGGTCATGGGCCACGTCGACCACGGCAAGACGTCGCTTCTCGACGTCATCCGCAAAAGCTCGGTGGCACGGGGCGAGGCCGGCGGCATCACCCAGCACATCGGCGCCTATCAGGTCAACTGCCAAGGCAAGAAAATCGTGTTCCTCGACACGCCGGGCCATGAGGCCTTTACGGCGATGCGTGCGCGCGGCGCGCAGGTCACGGATATCGCGATCCTCGTCGTCGCGGCCGACGACGGTGTGATGCCGCAGACCATCGAGGCCATCAACCATGCGAAATCGGCGAACGTGCCGATCATCGTGGCGATCAACAAGATCGACAAGCCGGGCGCGAACCCGGACCACGTCAAGCAGCAGCTCGCCGAACATGAGCTGGTTCCGGAGGAATGGGGCGGCGACGTCATCATGGTTCCGGTTTCCGCGAAAAAAGAGATCGGCATCAACGACCTGCTGGAGACAATCCTGCTCGTCGCCGAGGTGCAGGAGCTGAAGGCGAACCCGAACCGGGAGGCCCGGGGCGTTATCATCGAGGCGCAGCTCGACAAAGGGCGCGGCCCGGTGGCGACGGTGCTGGTGCAGAACGGTACGCTTCGCATCGGCGATTCCATCGTCGCGGGCACGACATACGGCAAAGTCCGCGCGATGATCAACGACCGCGGCGAGAACGTTAAGAAAGCGCCGCCGTCCATGCCGGTTGAGGTGCTTGGCCTTTCCGATGTGCCGGAGGCCGGCGACGAGTTGGCCGCGCTGGACGAGAAGCTCGTCCGTGCCATCGCGGAGAAGCGCATCGAGAAACAGCGCACGGAGCTGATGAAGTCCAAGAAGGTCTCCCTCGACGACCTGTTCCATCAGATCCAAGAAGGCCATATCAAGGATCTGAACATCGTCATCAAGGCCGATGTGCAGGGCTCCGTCGAGGCGCTGACCGGCTCGCTCCTCGCGCTGAACAAGAACGAGGAAGTGCGCGTCAGTATCGTGCATTCCGGCGTCGGCGCGGTCAGCGAATCCGACGTCATGCTGGCGGCGGCGTCCAACGCGCTGATTATCGCGTTCAACGTGCGCCCCGACGCGAACGCCCGACGTGCGGCAGACGCGGAGAAAATCGACATTCGCACTTACCAAGTCATTTACGACGCGCTGAACGATGTCAAGGACGCCATGTCCGGCCTCCTCGCTCCGAAGTACAAGGAAGTCATCATCGGCAAGGTCGAAATCCGGCAAATCATCAAAGTCGCGAAGCTCTTGGTGGCAGGCTGCTATGTGCAGGAAGGCAAGGTCACGAACAATTCCAAGATTCGCCTGATCCGCGACCATATCGTGATCTTCACCGGCGAGGTGGATTCCCTGCGCCGCATGAAGGACGATGTAAAAGAAGTGGCGGCGGGCTATGAGTGCGGCCTGACCTTAAAAGATTACCGCGACTACCGGGAAGGCGACGTTCTCGAAGTCTATGAAATGGAAGAAATCGAAACCTCCATCGCCGAGGTCAACGCTGCGGCGGAAGAAAAGGGAAACTAAGTTTGACGAAACGCTGCCCGCGGACGTGTTGCCGTTTTCCGACGGCGGAGCGTTCGCGGGTTTGTTTTTGTACGATTCCATTAAGGAAACGACTCGGCATGGGCCGAAGGGACTTATTCGGCGTTTCCGTAAGATCCACCAAATCTTGCCTTCCCATTGAGGGGAAGGTGTCAGGCCGCAGGCCTGGCGGATGAGGTGGAAAACCGTAACGAAAAACACAGGCGCGGCGTTGAAAATGCCTCATCCGACGCCCTGCGGGCGCCAAGCAACATGCCGCTGGCATGTTGCTCCCCTCAAGGGGAAGGCAAGGTGATTTTTGGCGAAACTCAATGGAAGAAACACGAAAGAAAGGAAATATTTATGGGACAGTTGCGCATGGAACGCGTCCAGGAATTGATGAAACAGGAAATCAGCAAGATCATATTGGAAGACCTCAAAGATCCCCGCGTCGGTTTTGTGACGGTGACGCGGGTGAAAGTGACCAGCGATCTCCGCAGCGCGCGGGTATATGTGAGCCTGATGGGAACTGACGAGCAGATGGCGGACTCCCTGCGCGGACTGAACCGTTCGCTGGGGTTCATCCGCCGCGAGGTCGGGCATCGCGTGCGGCTCCGCTACACGCCGGAGCTCTCGCTGGAGCTGGACGACACGATGGCGTACAGCGCGCATATCCAGGAGCTTCTGCTGCGCGTGCAGAAGGAAGACGCGGACAAGAAAGGCGGGGAAACGGAATGAACATCACGATGAAGGACGCCGCCGAAAAACTGATGGCGGCGAAAAAGCTCCTGATCACGGCCCACGTTAATCCCGACGGCGACGCTGTCGGCTCGACACTGGGGCTGGCGGCGTTTTTGCGAGGCAAGGGGAAAAAAGTGACCGTCATGATTGACGACAAGCTGCCGAAAAATCTTTCGTTCCTGCCGGGCTATGACAAGATTGCGCGGCCGGAGGATGGGAAAAAAGCCGACGCCGAGCTGCTGGTGATTCTCGACACGAGCCTTGACCGAATCGGCGAAGTCGCGAAAGCGGCGGAAGGGCTTCCGGTGCTGAACATCGACCACCATATCTCGAATGACGGGAAAGCCGATTTTCTTTACAATGACAAGCGTGCGGCGGCTTCGGAAATGATCTTCGAGATTATCGACTATCTGGGCGGGGACTTTACGCCGGAAATCGCGACGCCGCTCTATACGGGGTTGGCGACAGATACGGGATTCTTTAAGTTCTCGAATACGAGGCCGGACACCCTGCGCGCGGCGGCGCGGCTACTGGAGGCGGGTGTTCATCCCGAGCAGGTTTCGGAATCGTTGGAGGAAAAGCCGGAATCCATTGTGCGCGGGCAGGCCGCGGCGCTCCAGACCATGGAGCTTTCTTATGACGGGCGCGTCGCGGGGCTTTACCTTGACAAAGAGCTGGCCACGTCCCTGGAAACGACGGAAGGCTTTATCGATTTCGTGCGCGTGATCGAGGGCGTCGAGATCGCGGTGCTGATCAAGTGCATGGACGATAACTTCTGTCGCGTCAGCGTCCGCTCGAAAGGGCTCGACGTCAGCAAGGTCGCGATGAAGTTCGGCGGCGGCGGCCATATCCGCGCGGCGGGCTTTCCGGTCAAAAAGCCGCTGGCTGAGGCGAAAAAGGACGTACTGGAAGCATTGGGAGAAGTGCTGAAATAAATCTATATTAGTCCTCCCCTTGAGGGGAGGGTCCCGCCGTAGGCGGGGGGTGGGGTGGCACGTACCTTACGTTTGTCTCAACACCTCATCCGTTGCGCTTCGCGTGCCCCCGCAAGGGAAGGCAAGTAACTGAAATTTATAAAAGGCGGTGCGTGTTGTTGGACGGATTTATCAACTTCCTGAAGCCCCCCGGCATGAGTTCCCATGACGCGGTAAGCCATGTGCGGCGCGTGCTGGGGCTGAAAAAAGCGGGGCACGCGGGGACGCTGGATCCCGGCGCGGCGGGCGTATTGCCGATTGCCGTCGGACGTGCGACGCGGCTGCTCGAATATGTGGGCGGCACACGGAAATCGTATCGCGCGGAGCTGCGCTTCGGCATCGAGACCGACAGCGGCGACGACCTCGGCGAAGCCGTTGCGCGAAGCGACGCGCCGATGCCGGACGGAGAGAATCTTGCCCGCGCCGTGCAGTCGTTGACCGGGGAAATCTCTCAGACGCCGCCGATTTATTCCGCTGTCAAAATCGGCGGGCGGCGGGCGTGCGACCTCGTGCGGCAAAACGAGGCGGTGGAGATTCCGTCGCGAAAAGTCACGATTTATCGCCTCGAAATCTTGGCGCGAAACGAGAAGGAAAAAACGCTGCTTTTGGACATGGACTGCTCAAAGGGCACTTATATTCGTTCCCTTTGCCACGATCTTGGGCGGGCGGCGGGCGTACCGGCGACGATGGCGTTCCTTGTGCGGAGCCGCGTCGGGGATTTTTCGCTGGAGGACGCCCGCACGCCGGAGGAGCTTTCGGCGCTTGGCGAGGCGGCGGTGGAGCCGCCGGAAAAATATCTCGGCCATTTGGCGCGTTATGATTTGCCGGAGATGCGAACCAAAGCGTTTTTGAACGGGCTTCCCACGCATATCGAAGGGCTTTCGGGGACGGAACCGCTGGCGGTCTTTTCCGGCGGATTGTTTTTAGGGATCGGACGATACGACGAAAAGGCGGCGTCGCTGGCACCGGAGAAGGTATATAGAGGAACGTGAGTGGATGGGGCTTGCCTTCCCCTCTGGGGGAAGGCAAGGTTCGCGTTTTTTAAGATTGAAGTTGCACAAATCATAGCGAAAGGGGGACGGCGCATGAAAATCGTTGGGCGGCTTTCCGATGCGCAAAACGAGATGGCTCTGCGGGGATGCATCGTCGCCGTCGGTACTTTCGACGGTGTGCATATCGGTCATCAGGCATTGATTTCCCGCGCCGTTTCGCTGGCACTGAAAGCGGGCGTTTCCTGCGTGGTGTTCACCTTCCGGAATCATCCGATGTCCGTGCTCGCGCCGGACCGCGTGCCGCCGTCCCTTTCCTCGCCGGAGGAAAGGCGCTGTGTGGTTGCCTCCCTCGGCGTTGATTTCGTGATCGAGGAGCCGTTCACAAAAGAGCTGGCTTTGCTTCCGGCGGAGGATTTTCTCTCGCGTCTCGTCGAAACTCTCGACCCGCGAATGGTGGTTGTCGGGGAGAATTTTTCTTTCGGCGCGGGCGGGCGCGGCACGCCGGAATTTCTCGCCGCGAAGGGAAAAGAAATGGGCTTTCACGTCGAGAAGATGCCGCTGCTTTCCTATGCGGGGAAAACGGTTTCGAGCACGCGGATTCGCGCCCTGCTCTCTGAGGGCGACGTGCGGCTGGCCGGCGAGCTTCTGGGGCGCCCCTTCTCGATGGCGGGCGTCGTCGTCCACGGCGACGAGCGTGGGCGGACTTTGGGATTTCCGACGGCGAACCTTTTGCCGCCGAAAGGCGAGGCCTGCCCCGCGAACGGCGCCTACGCGGTGCGTGTTGTTCTCGGAAGCGGGGAGGAAAAGATCGGCGTCGCCAACGTCGGAAGCAATCCCACCTTCGACGGGAATGAG
The DNA here is from genome assembly GCA_947167825.1 of uncultured Selenomonadales bacterium. Classification (GTDB taxonomy): domain Bacteria; phylum Bacillota; class Negativicutes; order Selenomonadales; family Selenomonadaceae; genus RUG12372. Next base: position 5,434 of record CAMVJN010000040.1, read on the forward strand.
CGCCGCGTGGAGACGCATCTTCTCGACTTTTCCGGCGATCTTTACGGTCAGGATATCACGGTGCGGTTTGTCGAGCGGCTTCGGGCAGAAAAAAAATTCCCGTCGCCGGAAGCGCTGGTCGGGCAGATTCGGTGCGACGAGCAAAAAGCGCGGGAAATATTCGCATAGAAAAAGGAAGCCTTGCAATACGCGCGGATTCGCGATTGCAAGGCTTCTTTCCTTTTACCATTCTTTCGGGATTCGCTCGTCGTCGCCTTTGACGTACATGGTCGCCATGGTCTGGCAGAGCAGGGCGTGGTGGTCGTCGTAGATTTTCGAGACGAGGACGATGGTTTTTCGGCCCCGGTGCAGGACTTTCGCTTCGGCCCATGCCGTTTCCCCTGCGCGGATGTTCTTTATGAAGTCGGTAGTGATGTTCAGCGTGACGGTTTTCGCGCCGACGGTGCAGCAGGCTACGCCCACGGCGGTATTTGCCAGCGTGGAGAATGCGCCGCCGTGGGTGAAGCCGGTCAGGTTGATATGGACGTCGGGGTCGATGGTCATGTGGAGCTTCGCCCAGCCGCAGCCCACCTCGTCGATGATGATGCCGCTGTGGATGACATAGCGGTTCGTGCTGAAGATGTCCTGAATGATCTCAAGGCATTTTTCTTTGTCCAAGTTCCGCACCCCCTTCAATTTTCGTCCCAATTTCTCGGGAACCGGTCGTCCGTGCCGCTGACGAACATGGTGGCGATGGAGTGGGCCATCAGCTTTTTTTCCTCGGTGAATACGTCGGCCTCGAGGACGATGGTGGTGCGGCCCGCGTGGTGGATATGGGCTTCGGCGTAGACGGTCTTGCCGATATCGGTGTTGCGGATCAGGTTCGTCGTGATGCTTTGGGTGACGACCTCTGCGCCGATGGTCCGGCAGGTGACGCCGAAGATGTTGTCGATGAGCGTCGCCAAAGCGCCGCCGTGCAGGCGCTGGACGAGATTCGTCAGCGGCTCGGTGACGGTCATATGGCTTTTCGCCATGCCCTGCCCCGCGTCGTCGATGACGATGCCGCAGAGCTTCACGAAGGGGTTGCTCTGTTCGTAGATTTCCTTCAGAATCGGAAGGGCGGTTTCCCGGTTCATAGAATTCTTCCTTTCGCGTTGGTTTGTTGGCATAAGTATCCACACAGCGGATATGTGCCGCTAAGCTTTCGCTTCGCGATCGCTAAGCGAACACATTATATCACAAAATGATGTCGTTCCCCTTCCAATTTTTGAGAAAATCAGATAAAATATCATGATAGATAAATAAAGTACGATAAATCAGCAAAGGAGAGTGCATCTATGTATACGCTTACAAGCCGCGAGTTCGAGGGAAAGAGCCCGCAGATCCATGAAGAGGCTTTCGTCGCGCCGCAGGTGTTTTTGTCCGGCGACGTCCGCATCGCGAAATACGCGAGCATTTGGCCCGGGGTCGTGGCCCGGGGGGACGTCAATTATATTTCCGTCGGCGAGTGCTCGAATGTGCAGGACCTGACATGCCTGCACGTGGCCGACAATTTCCCGTGCATCATCGGCGACTATGTGACCATCGGCCACGGCGCGGTCGTCCACGCCTGCACGGTGGAGGATCATGTGCTGATCGGCATGAACGCCACGGTGCTGGACGGCGCGCGGATCGGCCGCGGCTCCATCATCGCCGCCGGGGCGCTGATTCTCCAGAACGAAGTGATTCCGCCCAATTCCCTCGTGGCGGGCGTGCCGGGCAAAGTGCGCCGGACCATCGACCGCATCGACTCGATCCACGCGCAGGCCATCAAGTACAAATGCGAGTGGGCCATCGGCTACGGCGTGAAGCCGGACATCGAAGGCGAGCTTTACCACGGGGAAAAGATTGTGTAGCATATATGATGAACGGGAAGCCGCGAAAATCAGCGCGGCTTCTTTTTTATTGCCTTGCGTTCGTTTTCCGCAAATGGTAAAATGTTATGGTTAATATTGGGGTTGGTATTATGAAGGTTCTTGTGACGGGCGTGACGGGGCAGCTTGGATACGATGTGGTGCGCGTGCTTCGCGGGCGCGGCGTGGGAACTGTCGGCGCTGCGCGGGCTGGGATGCCGCTGGACGATTCGGCGCGGACGCGGGCGTTCGTGTTGGAGACACGTCCCGACGCGGTGATCCATTGTGCGGCTTACACGGCGGTAGACCGTGCCGAGGACGAGCGCGAGCTTTGCCATGCAATCAACGCGGAAGCGACGCGGGCGATTGCCGGAGCGTGCGAGGAAATCGGCGCGAAGCTCGTCTATATCAGCACCGATTATGTGTTTCCCGGTACGGGCGAAGCGTTTTACGAGACGGATGACGAGACCGCGCCCTGCAATGCGTACGGCGCGTCGAAGCTGGCGGGGGAATCTGCCGTGCGGGACGCGATGAAGTCGGGGCGGTTTTTCATCGTTCGGACGTCATGGGTGTTCGGAATCCACGGCAGGAATTTCATCCGGACGATCCTCGGCTTCGCGAAGACGCGGGACGCGCTGACGGTGGTGGACGACCAAGTCGGCTCGCCGACCTATACGGCGGATTTGGCGGAGCTGCTGGCCGATATGGCCGACAGCGAGAAATATGGGGTCTATCACGCGACGAACGAGGGCGTCTGTTCATGGGCGGAGCTGGCGGCGGAGGCGATCCGGCTGCGCGGGCTTTCGACGAAGGTGACGCCGGTATCGTCGGAGATGTACCCGACAAAGGCGGTGCGCCCGAAAAATTCGAGGCTGTCGAAATCGTCGCTGGACCGGGGCGGTTTTCGCCGTTTGCCGGACTGGAAGGACGCGGTGAAACGATATCTGGCGGAATTGAAAGCGATTGGAGAATAATACGGGGAGTTTTTATGAAAGTTCTTGTTACGGGAGGAGCGGGCTTTATCGGCTCGCATTTGATGCGATATTTGAAAGAGCACGGCGACGAGCCGGTGGCACTGGACAATCTTTCTTCGGGACGGCGGGAGCATCTTGAGCCGGATATGGAGCTGATCGAGATGGATGTCCGAGACGAACGGCTGGCGGGCGTGATCGCCACCGGGCAGTACGATACGATTGTGCATTTGGCGGGGCAGACGCTGGTTTCCTATTCGCTGGAGGAGCCGGCGGAGGACGCGGACAGCAATATCCTCGGAATGGTTCGCGTGCTGGAGGCGGCACGGCAGGGCGGCGTGAAGCGCGTGATTTTTTCTTCGACGGCCGCTGCCTACGGCGATGTGCCGGAGCGCGATCTGCCGATCAAGGAGGCGCACAAGCTGGAGCCGATGTCGTTCTACGGGCTGTCGAAGGTGACGGCGGAACGGTATCTGGAGCTTTACCATGAGCGTTTCGGTCTCGAATATGTGGTTTTGCGCTTCGCGAACGTTTACGGCGAGCGGCAGGGCGACGGCGGCGAGGGCGGCGTGATCAGCATTTTCGCGCGGAGCGTCGCGGAAGAAAAGGAAATCACGATTTTCGGCGACGGCGAACAGACGCGGGATTTCATTTACGCGGGGGATATCGCGGCCGGTGTAGCGGCTGCGCTGAAGACGACGCAGGCGAACGTGGTTTACAATCTCAGCACACAGACGCAGACGAGCCTTCGGGAGCTTGTCGATGTGCTGTCGGAGGTCGCGGGGCGGCGGATTATCCCGAAATACGGTCCGGAGCGTCCGGGGGACATCTACAAGTCGGCTCTGTCGAATGCACGGGCCAGGCGCGGGCTCGGCTGGAAACCGTCGGTCTCTCTGACGGAAGGGCTTCGCCGGACTTACAATTACTTTATTGAGAAGGCGGATGTATCGTGAAATACAGCAGAGCCTGTGGTGCAGCGGGGAAAATCGTCTCCTGCGCAGGCGTTGAGGCCGCTCCCTTTCGGAAGGGGGCGGCTTTGTGATATCGTTCTTGAAGTTCGGCGTGACTTTCGCTTTGCCGCCGGGGCTTTTTCTGCTCTTTTTCCTTTGGATGGCAGTCAGGTCGTGGCGACGGCGGGAACAAGAAATCGCCGCGGCGATTTTTGTCGTGACGATGCTGTTTTACGCAATTTCTACGCCGTATCTGTCGGCGGCTCTGATGCGAAATCTGGAAACGTCGTATCCGCAGCCCCAGAATCCGTCGGGGGATGTAATCGTTTTATTGGGCGGCGGGGCGACAAAGGGAACGCCGGATATAGACGGAACAGGAGGGCTCCTTGAAGGCTCTTCGACGCGGCTTTTGGCGGCGGCGCGGCTCTATCATCGGCTCCATATCCCGATCCTTTTCACGGGCGGAAAAGTGCTGGAGGGCGGCGCTTCGGAGGCCGAGATCGCGCGGCGCAATCTTTTGGGGCTGGGCGTACCTGAGAAGGACATTCTTTTGGAAACGAAGAGCCGGACAACGGGAGAGAACGCGAGATTCACGGCGGAAATGCTTCGGGAACGCGGGTTTTCCGCCCCGCTTCTCGTGACCTCGGCGTTTCATATGAAACGCTCGGTGCTGAATTTCGAGAACAACGGCATAAGCGTTACGCCGTTCCCGGTAGGCTATCGGGCAAGCAGGCTGCCGCGCGAGCTGCACTATATCTGGTTCGGCCCGGAAGCGTACGCGTTGGACGACACAGTTTGCGTCATGCGCGAGGAGCTTCGGTTCTTCGTGACAAAAATGACGGGATTTTAAAGAAATACTGAAAGTGTTTCCTTGCGTGTTTATTTTACACATTGGAAAGGAGGGGAACGTATGGCGATGGAAGCGACAAAGGATATGACCGAGGGCAAGCCCTGGCGGCTGATCCTGTTTTTTGCCCTGCCGCTGATTGCCGGAAATATGATGCAGCAGATGTATGCGTTTGTTGATACTTTCCTTGTCGGGCGGTTCCTCGGCGTTAAAGCGCTGGCGGCTGTGGGATGCACAGGCTGCCTGATGTTTCTGATGATCGGCTTTGTCATGGGCATGACGACGGGACTGGCCATCAAGACGGGGCAGGCCTTCGGCGCGAAGGACGAGGAGGGCGTGCGCAGAAGCGCAGCGCATTGCATTGTGCTTTCGCTGGCCATGGCGGCTGGGATGACGCTTTTCGGGCTGCCGTTGATACGCCCTGTGCTGGCGCTCCTTGACACGCCGCCGGAAATTTTTGGCGACGCGGTTTCTTTCATTTCGATTATCTGCGCGGGCGTACCGCTGATGAGCCTGTTCGCGATGCAGACGAACCTGATCCGTGCGCTGGGCGACAGCCGCATCCCGACGATCATGCTATCCGTCGGTCTGGTCATCAATATCATTTTCGAGCCGATTTTTATTCTGGGCTTCGGTCTCGGCGTGCCGGGGGCGGCGCTGGCGACTGCGGCGTCGCAGGTGTTGGCAAACCTGATTTGCTTTTTTTATATCCGCCGTCATATTTCCCCGCTTTGGCTCCGCAAGGAGGATTGGAAGCTGACGAAGCGCGATCTTTGGGCTCACGCGAAAATCGGATATACGATGGGCTTCCAGTCCTCGGTGGTGGCTCTCGGCGCGATTATCCTGCAAGGGGCGCTGAACGGGCTTGGGGCGCAGTCGATTGCCGCTTACGCGGCGGCGCAGCGTGTGGACGCGGTGGCGGTGATGCCGATGATTTCCTTCGGCATGGCGATGACAACCTACACGGCGCAAAATTTCGGGGCGCGGCGGCTTTCGCGGATTCGGGAAGGGGTCAGGTCCTGCATTTTGATGTCGGGGACGTTCAGCGTATTGGCGGCGATTTTTAATATTTTTTGCGGCGGGTTTGTGATTGAGGGTTTCGTCGGTGCGGGAGAGCCGGAGGTTATTGCGATGGGGCGCACGTTCCTTGTGGTAAACGGGCTTTGTTATATCGTGCTGTCGCTGCTTTTCGTTTTCCGGTTCACGCTGCAGGGGCTGGGACAGACGGTGGTGCCGACTTTCGCGGGCATCATGGAGCTTGTGATGCGTGCGGTGGCGGCGATGTTCCTGATTGAGCGCTTCGGGTATCTCGGCGCCTGCTTCGCGAACCCGATGGCCTGGGTCGGGGCTTGCGTCCCGCTTTTGATTGCGTATTGGATAGTACGGAAAACGCTGCACGACGCCCCCTCGGTTGCGAAAGTGCAATAGGTGGGACGAAAATTTTATTTTTTAAATTTTTTTTAGAGGATTTTTTGCCTATGCGGCGAATATACTAAATATATATGGTTAGAATTATACGGGAGGGATTTTGATGGAACTCAGCAGGAAAGGCTTTGGCGCATATGATGTGCGCGGTATTTATCCCGACGAGGTCAACGAGGAACTTGCCTATCGCGTGGGCAAGGCTTTTGTCCAGCTTTTGGGCGCGAAACGTGTGGCAGTCGGGCATGACATTCGGCTGTCTGGGCCTTCGATTACCGAGGCGCTGACGCGCGGCCTGACGGAGTCCGGCTGCGACGTGGTGGACATCGGGCAGTGCGGCACCGAGATGATTTATTTCGCCACTTTCCATCTGGGACTGGACGGCGGCATCATGGTCACGGCCAGCCATAACCCGAAAAACTATAACGGCATGAAGCTGGTCCGCGAGAAGGCGATCCCGATTTCCA
>CAMVJN010000041.1 GCA_947167825.1 uncultured Selenomonadales bacterium
CCCGTCCCACCATATCCCGCTGGCCGGAAGGGAGCGGCAGCCGACCATGCCGATCATGCCGACGGACGCGTCCTCAAAAATCCGAAGCATGTCCCGCACAAAATCCTTGTTCACGACCAGCGTGTCCTGGTGCAGATACACTTTGTACCTTGCGTCGGAGAACTCCATCGCCGCGTTGTATCCCGCCGCCATTGACGCCGCCCCGCGCACGGGCATGTATTCCGCGGCCATCCCCTGCGGCAGGCGCAAATGGCGAAGATACAGCAAGCACTCTTCGTACTGCTCTTCGTCGTTGACACAGGTAATGAACGCGATTTTTCCGTCATCCGCCAATACCTTCGCCCCCTTATATGAGCCAAAATCCTCGAGGGCGTCATTCTGCGCCTATCCGCCGCAAACGCTCCCAGACCTCATCCAAAAACGCTTGGCGTTCTTTCGGCGAATGCCCCGAAAGCGCCATGCGGAACGCGTCCTGATGCACGACGACCGACGCCGCAAACCGCCCGATATAAGCCGCCAAAAATCCATCCTTGTCAATGAGCTCCCAAAGCGCGCCGACATTTTCGGGCAAATCAATCTCATACTCGATTCGCCGCAAAAGTATGGCCAGACGTTTCCGCGCCCCCGGCGCATACGCCGCTTTCAGCAGCGCAACGTCCGAGGACGAACGCAATGCCTTTGCCAGCCATACTTCCGTATCCAGGTCGTTCAGTCGATTCTCGAAGCCCGCCGCAACGAACGGATCAATTTCATCCCCCGTCCCGCCGCCCCGCACCGGGGCGAAAAATATATCCTTGTAAAACGACGCGTAAAGCAGCCGCTCGAATTCCGGCTTCGCGTACCTGCGCCGCACGATGGCGTAATAATGGCCGTCCATCAGTTCCCGCAGGACGCGCCAATACCGGATATTCTCAAAGCTTGTCAACAGATATCCTGTGTCCTTTATGAACGTCCCGATTCCCGACGCGATGTCCTGCGGATTCGCGACGTTTTCCAGCATCCGTTCCGACAGTACGACATCAAAGGTATGCCTCGGAAACGGCAACACTTCCTCGCGGTAATCGAGGACGGTCCATTTTATGCCCAGCCCCGCCATTTCCGGCGTCCGAGTCATATCCCGGTCCGAAACGACGGCGAACAAAGCGGCGCCGGGGAACCTGCTTCTGAGCGAAGGCAAATATTGTATGCTTTCAATGACCAGCACCGAACCAGGCGTTTCCCCCGGTTCAAAAAAACGGAGAAGCTTCAGCTCGTCACCCGCTTCCATACGGCTTACATCTCACGAATCGCCTGGATAAGCAGGAAATCCGTCTGCCGCATCCGTGCCGCCGCTTGGAAAGCCTTATCTTTCTCGCCCTTTTCCGCGAGCAGCACAGCGAGATTCCGGAGCAATCCGTCGTCCTTTTCGTCAAATTTCAGCGCTTCCGTCAGGAATAGCTCGGCCGCTTCCAAATTGTCCTGCGCGTAGTATCCGCCTGCGAAAGAATCCAATATCCGTACTTTTTCCGCGATGGAACGGGGACTGTCAAGCACCTCGCGAAGCTTTCTCCCTGCTTCGTTTGCTTCGCCCGCCTGCGGAGGCTTATCTGGGGCTGCCGCGTTTTCCGCAGCCGACGGTGCAGAAACACTCTCCTTCGGACTCTCAACTGTCGCCGGAGCAAGCGCATTCTCCTGTGTTTTGAGTGCTTTGTTCCCCTGTACGCGAGCGTCGATTTTTTGCTTGAGATTCCGTAAAATCTCCAACGCGCTCTTGCCGGTTTCCTGCTTCGGCTCCGCCGCAGCGGGCGCCTGCGCTTCCGCCTGCGACGCAAAAACGGGCGCCGCCTGCATGGACGACGTTTTTGTCGCTTCTTCCTCATCCAACCGCAGGAACTTCGCAAGATGCGGGTATTCCTTTCGGATGCGGTCCGGCTCATTGCGTCCGTAAAAGCCCGACAGCGATTCCACTTCATCCTTCTCCTCGTCGCTCATGCCCGCCAAGAACTTGTCCGTCAGCAACTCGAAAATAGAAAGCCCCGCATCAATCTTTTCCCGAAGGATACAAAGCCGTGCGAGCAGGATACGCGCCGCCACATGGTCGGGAGCAAACTGCAGCGTATTGTCGATCCAAGCCGCTGCCCGCTCATAGTCCCCCAGCATGAAATACGCGTACGCGCCCGCGTACATCGACGCCGGGCTGACCGTTCCCTTTTCCGCAAGATTCGCCAGCGTATTCAGCGCGTCAGAATACGCCTCCTGCTCAATTTGGGATTGGAGCTTTTGCTCTAGCCCCTTCACTTCCGCCTGCTGGCCGGCGACTTCCTCCATCTGCTGTTTTTTCTTCAGTTTCCGGCTTGCCTTTCCCATTGCCTGCGCCTCCAATTTTAGTTTTTTATCATTATTTCCTGCTGAACATACATCTTACGCCTCGCCGCTTCTCCACTTCCGCCAAATCTTCTTGTACTGCTCCTCCATCTCGCGGATATAGACTGCGGCATCCATCACCGGCGACTGCTCCATCATGCTCCGGACATTTTTGTGCAGCGTGTCCAACAGCTCTTCATCCAGCGCCAGCGCGACCGCCTTCTCGACATACTCGTCCACAGTTGCCGCCGTCAGTTCCCCCAAGCCGATGTTCTGCAAAATCCCATAGCTGAACCGTGTACTGCGCCGTTCACCGTAGCGCGACACTACCGGCACGCCCATATAAAGCGTATCGCAGGTTGTCCCGCCGCCCGGCCATGGATATGTATCAAGGGCAATATCCACATCAAGATATCGTTCCATATAATTTTTCGTGGCTGGTTCGAAAATCACCCGCTCCATCGGGAACCCAAGCGCCTTCAACCGTTGATATGCCGCTTCCGCCACCTCAGGGCTCTCCAGCACATGGCTCTTCAAAAGGAGCCTGGAGCGAGGGACGCGGCGAAGGATTTCCTTCCACGCAAGGAGCATTTCATCTTTGACTTTCGCGTACTGGTTGAACACGCCGAACAGCACCCACCCGCGCTGCTTGGACGGGGTCCCTTCGGAGGCGGGATATGTATGTTTCCCGATGGCCGCATAACAGAATTGCGTCGCAACGTAAAGCGGTTTTTCCACAAAATACGCGTCACGCCCCTCTCCCGGCGGATCGACAAACGGGTCCGTCAGGAAATAATCCATCGTATCAAGTCCCGTAGTCGCCATATAGCCCAACCCGGAAATCTGGACCGGCGCGGGTTTATAGGCAAAAGCCGCAATCGCACTGTTCGCCGTATGTCCCGAGAGGTCGAACAAAATATCGATCTCATCCTCATATATCATCTTTGCAGCCGCTTCCGGCTGGGTGCGGTCGATATCCCGCCATACATCCGCCATCTGCTTCACGACTGCCGACTCCGGAACCTTTTCCGCCGCGGAGTTGTAAGCATACACCTCAAACCGGGTCCTGTCCCGGAACATCAAGAACGGGACAATAAAATGGGACATCACATGCCCCCCGAAATCCGGAGAGACGTAGCCGATGCGAAGCCTGCTGTGCTCCGGCCTTTGCCGCGAATGACTGTACCGCTTGATTCCCTTGAATATTTCCGAATATCGCCTGCTTTGGTTGAACAAATCCTGTGACGAAATATCGTCGTTATTATGGGAAAGCAAAAAACCTCCGTAGGCAATGGCCCGCTTAAAAGCCGTATCCCCAAAACGATAGGCTTCCGAATATGCATGGAGGGATTTCTCGACCTCCCCCAAGATAAACATCAAACTTCCATATCGCATCCACCCTTGTTGGCGAAGGAGATTGTCATCCTGGCTGCCGCCTATCGAGTACAGCATCTGCTGATACGTCTTTGCCGCCGACAAAAAAAGCAAACGCCGATCCTGCGAATACGCGAGCCATCCCAAAAGCCGCGCTCTTCCCGGCGGCTTCAGCCTTTCCGCGCGCATCATCCAATATAATAAGCGCCGATCGTCTTTCAGGATGTAATACGCTTGTGCGACATGCACCGCCGAATCCGGCAGATTGACGCCGGCGAACACAAGACGGCTGCCCATTGCCGCCGCTTCTTTCCAGCGCTTTTCGGTTCGCGCCCTTTGGAATCGCGCCCAGCGGCATTTCAAGCTATCCCTTTGCGTCTCTTCGTCCGCCGTTCTTTCCCATGCGGCGAAAATATCGCCATACGCCTCTTCCAGCGCGTCCATATACCGCTGCGCATTCATCACCGCCGAAGATTCTATCTGCCGCCGCAGCGTCAAATGAAGTTCCACGAGTTTCTCCCGATCTTTCGCCAAGCCCACGGCCGCTTGGATATATGACGGCCAATCCGGAACGCAAAACGAGCCCATTCCTATATTCATCAAAATGCTTTCGCTTGAACGTTCCGCATAAACGCGCCCTTTTCTCGCCACTACGGGAATTCCCATATAAAGGGCTTCGCAAACCGATCGTCGGCCTGTCCCCGGATACGTATCCAACGCGATATCGACGCGCTCGTAATCCGCAAGATAGGATTCCGTCCAGGCAACGAGCTCGACACGCGACTCGTCCAATCCCGCTGCCGCCAATCGGTCCAGCGCTTCCGCCCGGCGCTCCGTGTCAGAAAACGTTCCGTCCTGCACAAGCAGACGCGCGCCGTCCACGCGGCGCAAAATTTCCGCCCATGCCCGAATCGCATCGTCCGTCGCCTTTTCCCAACGTGCGAGCACACCAAACGTCAAATGCCCTGCTTCCAGAACAGGCGCAGGCAATGAATACACTCTTGCGCCTTGGGGGCGCATGCAGCATATCTGGCTCTCCGGCAGACGAAGCAGCTTTTCCGAAAAGAACTTCTCCTCTCCCTTAGGCGCAGTATAAACATCCGTCAAGAAATAATCAACCGCGCCCGTCCCTGTCGTCCCCCGGGATTGTACGGCGCTCACCTGTATCGGCGCAGGCTTGCAGGCGAGAACGGGAAGTGCATTGTCAGCATCCCCCCCAGTCAAATCCACAAGTATGTCAATCCCGTCCGCGTATATGCACTCTGCCGCCTCCCGCGCCGAAAGGCCGGACAATTCTCTCCATGCCGTGGCCAAATCCACAATCGCAGTGTTCTTATACACCGTCTTGCCCAACGTATACCCGTACACTTCAAAACGGTATCGATCCATGTATCCGAAAAAAGCATTGGTCAATGGAAGATGATCTTTTTCCTCCGTCCCATGCAGGATATAGCCGACCCGCAGTACATCATGATGTTCCGCCGCAGGATCATGGGCATACGGGGCGCCATCCTCGAAAGATTCGTCAAGAAATTCGGGCTCGTGGCTTGGGCCTGCCCCAGCATCGGATTGCTCCCGCACGAACTTTCTCCAAATCCGGATATAGGCCTCCGTCAAATCCTTCCGATATTGCTCTATATTCATCAAGGGAGAGCGCCGCATCATATCCCGGAGATTTTGCCGGAGCACAAGCAAAAGCTCCTCGTCCCCGGCCATCCCCACCGCTTTCTCCACATATTCCTCCGCAGTGTTTGCGACCAGCTCGCCCAAGCCCAAATTCATCAGCAAGCTTTTCCCGAACCGCCCGCCGTGATTCGCGCCCGCCATCGTCACCACCGGGACGCCCATGAAAAGCGCGTCGCAGGTCGTCCCGCCGCCCGGATACGGGAACGTGTCGAGAGCGATATCCATGTCCGCATATTCCCCGAGATAGTCGCGGGAAAAGCCTCTTGTCTCCACCCGCTCCCGTGGAATTCCCATCCGTTCCATTCGCGCCAGCGCATAAGCGCGATTGTCCTGCTCGTCGAAAATCTTTCCTTTCAGGAGCAGCCGGGAGCCCGGCACACTTGCCAGGATCTCCGCCCAGAGCCGAAGCGTCTCATCGGACATCTTCCCGAAATCGTTGAAGCTGCCGAAAGTCACTGTACCGTTCCGACGGCAGGGGGGAGCCTCCGCCGGAAGCGGAGCGGTCCCGACTTCCATATAGCAAAAATGCGTATGCGGCAGAACCAGCAGCTTTTCCGTAAACGCCTTCTGCGTTTCCTCATCGTCCAGATATACGTCTCCCAAGAAATAATCGATGGCCGAAAGCCCCGTGGACGCCCAATGCCCGATGCCGGAAATCTGGATAGGCGCAGGCTTATACGCCATAATCGGCAGGGAATTCCCCATCGTATGCCCGCCGAGCTCCACAAGGATGTCTATCCCGTCCTCGAAAATCCTGCTCGCTGCCTCCTCCGGAGAGAGGTTCCGAAGATTCCGCCAGCAATCGACAGCCTTGGAAATGTCCAAGCTGAACTCGTCCTCTTCCCCCGTCATATATGCGTAAACCGTGAACGGCGTCTTTGCATGCCCCAAAAGCATCGCCGTCGCAAACCGGATCATCACATGATCCCGCAAATCCGCAGAGATATAGCCGATCCGAAGCGGCCTTGCCCCATGTCTCCGACGGTGGCTGAACCGTTTCACATCCTTGAAATAATCGTTATACCGCGCCGCCGCCTCACGCTGTTCCTTCGGTGAAATCCCCGGCAGGCAAAGAAGATCGCAAAGATAATTGCTGTACTCGCTTGCGCCAAGCTCCTGAGCGATCCCCGAAGCCTCCAGGTCATACCTCGCCGCTTTTTCCGGTTCCCCAAGCAGACGAAAGCAGCGCCCCAAAAGGCTGCAAACCCGCTCCCGAACCTGCGCGCCGGCGTTCTTGTCCTCCAAAAGCGACTCCAACGGCTCAAGCAGAGCCGCGCGCGCGCCTTTCATGTAAGCCACCCGCGCAGAAAGATACCGCGTATTCGGTTTTTCCGGCGCCAGATCCTCCAGCTCTCCCAATGCCTTTTCCGCCGTCCCGGCGTCGTTCGTCTCGATTCCGAGGCTTGTCAACAAACCCAGCGCTTCCACACGGTCATAGGGCATAAACGCTTCGATGGCGTCCCGGGCCTTCTCCATCGCGCCGCTCATCAACGCAGCGCGCGCCTCGTCCCGAAGACGCGTCGCTTCCTTTGCCTCCTGCTCGTTCATCGCTCGTTTCGTCCCTTCTCAAGCATCTATCTCCCATGGAAAGACCTGCTCCAGTTTTGAAATGTAGCCCTGCATCTCCTGCGCAATTCCCGAATCTGCTCTCCGGAGCGCGTCGGGCAAATCCGCTTTCATTCCTGCCCGCTGCGCAGCCAGCACTTCCATTGCGCAGCAGCGTACCATAGCCCGCGCCAATTCCCGCGCCGCGCTCGGATACGCTTTCGCGAAAAGCAGCCGCTCGCCCTCGGACAGGACACGGCCCCCCGCCTTTTTATCATAGTATAAGCATACCTCATAGAGACCGGTCTTTGCAAGTATGCGGACGAGAAATTCCGCGTCCGCCGCCGGATCGTAAATCGTGTTCAGGAACTGGATTGCGTCCGCCGCCGGAAGCGCGCGCAGGATTTCCCCGAGCAGGGAAAGCGCCGGCTCGTAAAAACGTTCCTCCTTCAGCGCTTCCGTCGCGTCGTCCAGCGCCTGCGCCTCCTGCCCCCGGCGGTGGGCGATATCGGCCAGATGGCCGAAAATAACGGCCCGGATATGGCCCGCCCCCGCCGAAGTCATGGAAAGCGCATCACGAAACGCCGTCTCCGCCGCCGTGCAGTCTCCTGCCTGCCAGGCCGAGATCCCCTCGATAGCCTTATAATCCGCCGTGCCGGGGAATTTCTTCAGCGCGTCCCGCGCTGCCTCGCGCACCTCGACGAAGGGACGCCTCAATGCAAGCATCGAATTCAGCAGCACATTGTATGGACGCTTTTCCCTTCCGCCCAGCGTGAAGCCGGAAGCAATCGCCTTTCGCGCCCATTCCTCCGCTTCCCCGTACCGCTCCAGCCCGAAGCAGCAATCCGCGAGATAAAAGGCGTCCGAAGGCGACTCTCCCCGCCGCTCTCGCTCTGAAAGCAGAAGAGAAAGATTCCGCTCCGCTTTCGCACGCAAAAGCCCGGACGAATACCCCGTGTGCCAGACCCGCACGTCCCGCACCTCCACCATCCGCCAACCGCTTCCACGCGCCTGAAGCATCTCATGCACATGGCCGTGATATCTGAGGTCGGGATGCCGCCGGAATACCCGAAGCTGGACGCCGCCGTCCGAAAGCGCCCCGTCGCGGTCCACATCGATATTGACCAGCGGACAGAAAAAGCCCGCGATTTTCCGTTCCTTGTCAAATTTTTGGATATACGCCCTGACTTTCGGTATATCTTCTTCCGAAAAGTATTCGTCAGCGTCCAGGAACACGATCCAGCTTCCTTTGGCCTTTTGCAGCGCGCAATTTTTCGCCGCCGAGAAATCGTTGCGCCACGCGAAGGAATAAACGGATGCTCCCGCTCCCCGCGCCAGCTCCGCCGTCCGATCCGTCGACCCCGTATCCACCACGACCATCTCGTCGGCAAGGGCGCGGGCACACGTGAGCCACCGGGGAAGGTTCCGCTCCTCGTTCTTTACGATCACGCACGCCGAAATCTTAACCATTGTTCGCCGCCTCCGCCGTTAACGACGCCGATAAACGCGCGGCGCACCCCGCGCCCGCGATTTTTTCGACCTCGCCCATGATTTTTGCGCAGGTTTCCTTCATATCATCCCGCACGGTTTCCCTGCCCACGTATGCCTGCCAGACCGCCGCCAATTCCGGCGGCAGCAATCCCTCCGCCAAAGCCGAAGCCGAACGCGCCTCCGGCGAATCGTCGTCCTCCATCAAAAGCAGCAACGAAAAAAGCCTCGCGCCTTGCTCCCGAGCGAAACGGCGCGCTTCCCTCGAAAGCCCCTGCCAGTCCCCCGCGCCCGCCAAATCGCGGAGCGGCTCTTCTGCCCGCTCGTCCCGAAACAGCCGCTCCCAAAGAACCGTCCGTTCCGCAATCAGACGCGCCGTGTTCTCATCAAAGGTTGTCGGTTCAAGCCCGCCGCCCGCACCTTCCGCGTAAATCGCCAACGCCTTGCGGCTCTCGCGAAGCGCCCCGCGATAATCGAGTCCGAAACCGAGACACTCCGAATATTCCCCGTGAAACTCCGGAAGCTCCGGAAAATCCTTCACCGCCATCTTCGCCGCCTTGCGCCGCTGTCGATATGCTTCCGGCCGCTTCGCCAAAATACGGAGCAAAATCCGGTATGAACGGCTTGCGTAAGCAAAAGGCTTTCGCCCGCCCTCCACATCGAGCCACGCGTATTTCATCGCTTCTTCCTCATCGCCGAGGCCGTCATGCGTCTCCGCCAGATACATATAAATCGAGTCCCGCGGCTTCCCGCTTTCCAATTCTTTTTTCAAAAGCGCGAGATTGCGCTCCCCCTTCGCGCGCGAGAGCGCCGTCGAATACCCGGTGTGCATCATCAAAAGCTCACCGCCGGGAACAGCCGCCATACGCCGAATGATTTCTCCGTGATGCCTGGGCTCCTCATGGATCGCGCCTTCATAGGCCAGCCCTTCGACACGGCGCAGAATCCTCGGTACATAGGAATCCAGCAGCACCTTTCCCGCATCCTCGTCCAGTTCCCGACGCGGAAACATCAACAAATCCGCGTCTTTCCCGTATCGCTCGATGACCCGGCGAACATTGCCCGCCATGTTGCCGTCAAAATACTCGTCCGCGTCCACGACGAGAATCCAGTCCCCCGTCGCTTTCGACAGCGAAAAATTCCGTGCCGCCGAAAAATCGTCGCACCACGGAAACTGAAACACACGCGCATCATATTCTTCCGCAACCTTCACTGTATCGTCGGTAGATCCCGTATCCACCACGACGATCTCATCCACCGCGCCCGAAATGCTTGCAAGCGAACGCGCAAGCCTCGCCGCCTCATTCTTCACGATATAACAGGCAGAGATCCGCAACCGCATCGCGCCCCTTTCCGCATAAACCTCCAGGGCGTGTTGATTAAATGAGTTTGTGCACCACAGCGAGATATTTTTTCGTCCATCTACGAGAAATTGCTTCGCAATTTCCTGCATATAACATATTCTAATTCGCTTCGCTCATAAGAATATGTAATAAAGGAAGCGAAAGCGAAGGCGCAGCATCGCTGCGTCGAGTTTTCGCTTATTACAAGCAGTTATGAGCAAAGCGAATTACTGCTTGTTATATGCATGGGACTCGCAACACGAGTCATCGTAGACGCAGGGGGACGGAAAAAGAGCCGCTGTGGTGTGCGGACGAATTAATCAACACGCCCTAGTCTATATTATAGCAAAATATTCCGGCAAAATCACCGTATATCAATAGAAACGGTTGATAGGACGTTTTTCATGTTGTATAATAAAAGATATATATGGACAGTCAAGGAGGCCGCTATGAATTTTATTTTTGTTTCTCCGCATTCCCCGCGAAACTACTGGCTGTTTTGCGACCGCCTGAAAAAAAACGGCGTCACGGTGCTCGGCATCGGGGATATCCCTTACGATTCCCTGGAAAAGCATGTCAAGGATTCTTTGACGGAATATTATTACGTCGAATCCCTGCAGAACTATGACAAAATGTTCCGTGCCGTGGCTTTTCTTTCGTTCAAATACGGAAAAATCGACTGGATCGAATCTCACAACGAGCTTTTCATCGAGCAGGACGCTCGTCTGCGGGAAGACTTCAATATCAAGACCGGCCTGCAGACGGCGGACATCGAACGGTTCCGCCTGAAGTCGGCCATGAAGCCATATTTCCGAAACGCTCATATCGCCGCGCCCCGTCACGCTGCCATCCCCACCATTCGGGAGGCAAAAGCCTTTGCACGGAAAGTCGGGTATCCGGTCATTGTAAAGCCGGATATGGGCGTTGGCGCAAAGGACGTCCAACTGATCGAAACTGCCACCGAGCTGGAATGGTTCTTCTGGGAAAAATCCCCCGTGCCGTACATTATGGAAGAATTTGTGCATGGCAACATCTATTCCTACGACGCGATCGTAAACCTGGACGGCGAACCTCTCTTTGAGTCAATGACGGCATGGCCGCCTTCCATCATGGAAATCGTCGCCAAACAGCTCGACTTCTCATACTATGTCGCGGCGGAGATCCCTGACGACTTGCGGAACGCAGGGCGCGCCGCCATACGAACCTTCGGCATTCGGGGCCGCTTCATTCACTTGGAGTTCTTCCGGCTGACCGAGGATCAGCCCCCTCTCGGCGCGGAAGGCGAGCTCGTCGCGCTGGAAATCAATCTGCGGCCGCCGAGAGGCTACGCCGTGGACATGATGAACTACGCGCATTCCACCGACGCATACAAAATCTGGGCAGACATGGTCACCATCAACAAGTGCATCATCCCCAGGCGCTCCGATCACCGCTTCTGCGTATTCGCGGGGCGACGCAGCAGCCACGCCTATCTGCACTCCCATGCGGAAATCATCACGCGCTACAAATCGAGCATCGTGCTGCAAGAGACAATACCGCCCCAGCTGCATGCGCAGATGGGCAACTATATGTATTCCGCCCGCACACAGACGAAAGAAGAAGCGGCGGAATTCATCCGCTACGTGCAGACCCAGTTCAGCGAAAACGGACAGGCACGCCGGCTGCTGCTGAAGGATTTGAAGCCGGGCATGGTTCTGGTCCAGCCGATTGTCCTCCTCGACGGCAAGATTTTGATGGAAACCGGAACGAGAATGACGGAATTCGTCATCAGCCTCCTGCGCGACCCCAACTACATGGAAAAAGTGCTTCCGGAAGGCTCCTCTCTGGACGACATGATGCTGACCGTAAACGTCCCCCAGGAGATCAAGACGGTTTCCGTGGAAGACCATCCGAAGGCGGAAATGGCGGACTCCCCATACGCAAAATTGCCGCCGCCGGACCCGAAAAACGACAAGCTTCTCGACGCGGATTATGTGCGGACATATCAGGAAGTCTTCCAGGAACTGGAGCAGCTGCTGAACCCGAACACCATCCACCGCGGCCTCAATTTGGACGCCCTCGGTCAGCTGATTTCCGACCGCAAGCTTGCGAGCCTCTGCAACGATTCCATGGCCATCA
>CAMVJN010000042.1 GCA_947167825.1 uncultured Selenomonadales bacterium
TTCCTGCGGGGGACGGATTGGTTCCTGACGAAGCTCAACCCGAAGAACCGGAAGCAGGAGGAGATTTTGCGGGGGGTGAAGCCATGAGCGGCGCGAAAACGCTTCTGCGCATTGAGCATCTGAAAAAAGAATACCCGGGAGCGACGCCGCTGCGGGATTTGAATCTCACGGTGAACGCGGGCGAGGTCATCGCGATCATCGGGCCGTCCGGCACGGGCAAGTCCACGCTGCTCCGCATGATCAACCAGTTGGAGCGCGTGACGAGCGGGAAAATCTTTTTCGGGGACGAGGAAATTACCGCCCCCAGCTCCCGCATTGACCATTTGCGCCAGAACGTGGGCATGATTTTCCAGTCCTTCAACTTGTTTTCCCATTTGACGGTCGTTGAGAACATCATGGCGGCGCCGATGTCGCTCTTGGGGCTTTCGAAGCAGGATGCTTATGACCGGGCGAAGCGGCTGCTGGCGAAGGTCGGCCTCTCGCAGAAAGCGCTTTCCTATCCCGACGAGCTGTCCGGCGGTCAACAGCAGCGAATTGCCATTGTCCGCGCCTTGGCCATGGAGCCGAAAATCCTGCTCTTCGACGAGCCGACTTCGGCCCTAGATCCCGCCATGGTGGGCGAGGTGGAGGCGGTAATCCGGCAGGTGGCGGAATCGGGCGTCACTATGCTGATCGTGACGCATGACATGGACTTTGCGCGCAAGATTTCGAGCCGCGTCCTGTATCTGGACGAGGGCGGCGTCTATGAGGACGGCACGCCGGAGGAGATTTTTGAGCGGCCGAGGCGGGAAAAGACGCGGCAATTCATCAAGAATCTCAAGGTGCTGTCGATTGCCGTGGAGGCGCGGGACTTCGACTTCATCGGCTGCCATGCCGAGATTGAGGCCTTCGGGCGGAAGAACGGTGTGCCGGAGGATGTGGTGCGCGGGCTGCTCCTGCTGTTCGAGGAGCTTGTCACCCAGCTCCTTTTGCCGCGCCTGCCGGAGCCGCCCCGCATCCTTTGGTCGGCCGAGTACGATGCGAAGGAAGGCTGCGCCGAAGTTTCCGTTCACTATGGCGACAACGGCGCCCCTTTTGACGCCACGGAAAGCGACAACGAGATTTCTCTCCGCATTGTCCGCGGATGCGCGGAGAATATCCGCTACGCGGCAGAAAGCGGCGGGCCGTATGGCAACCTCCTGTCGATGACGGTGCGCCATCCCCCGAAAAAGGATTAGGAAACAGCGAATAAGTCCCTTTCGCCCTTGCCGGTTCTTTTTCCGTCATGCTGCGTCAGATGTCGCTCGACGTAGCTCTGCTACGACTTCGCGCCATCTTTCTTGCCTGACGAAAAAAGCCCTCGGCAAGGCCATAAATTGACTTAATCGTTGTTTCCATAACAATTTTTCTTGACAAACGGCGAAAGGCTGTATATAATTCATTTGTTGACAGCCGATTGGGGTATCGCCAAGTTGGTAAGGCACGGGATTCTGAATCCCGCATGCGTTGGTTCGAGTCCAGCTACCCCAGCCACGCAAACCAAAGCATCGCGGGAGCGGTGCTTTTTTTATTTGAAGGAGGACGGTGGCTATGGAGGACAGGCGGGAAAAGCAGTATGTGCGGTTGCAGCCGGAGTATGTGGGGAAATTTCGTTGCGACGGGAGCGTTTGCAACTCGAAATGCTGCAAGGGGTGGATCGTCGACATCGACGGGCCGACGTACCAAAAATATTGCACAATCGAGCCGAAAACGGAGCGGAAAAAGATTGTCTCCCGCATCAAGTACAAGAAGCAGCGGGGGAAGTTTGTCGTCGAGATGGCGAAGAACGGCTCTTGCCCGTTCCTTCAAAACGACGGCCTCTGCCGCATACAAAAGACATGGGGCGCGGACTGGCTGTCGAATACCTGCACGATGTACCCGCGCAAACCGTATATGGCGGGCGATCTCATGATGATGGCGCTGACGCTGACCTGCCCCGTCGCGGCAAAGATGGCGCTTCTGCCCCAGGAGCCGATGGCTTTCGAGAAGGTGACGGTTCCCGCGGAACAGTATGAGCAATGGATGCGGCGCGTCGGTGGGCGCATGGCAAAAATGGGGGACGCTTTTGTCGATATCCAGTACGGGGCGATTTCGATTTTGCAAAACCGCGCGCTGACCATCGACCAGCGGCTGGTTGTACTGGGATTTTTCCTGGACCAGGCGGGCGATATGGTGGAGGCGGGGGCGCCGGAAAAAATTGAGGCGCTTTCGGCGGTTTACACGGCGGAGGATTTCATGGAGCATGTGCCGGAGATGCTTCACGCTATCGACTTTCGGGTGGCTGAGTACGTCAAGAGCATGTTCGGGCTGATTGAGGCGCTGTACGGGAAAGGCGCGGAATATCAAGGCAGGGAACGTCTGCTGATGTACCATGTGGTTCATGCCTTTGGCTTGGAGGAAGAAGAAGTGCCGCTGGTCGCGCTGGTGGAGACGTACCAAAATATTTTCCGTCCGGCGCGGGAAAAACTCTTTCAGAAGTTTGGGCATATTTTCGAGAATTACTTGGTGAACGAATTCTTTTTGGAGCATTACCCGCAAGTGATTGTGGGGTCGCTCACGCAGAACTATATCCTGTTCGTGATGGGCTATAAGCTGGTGGAGTTCATCGCGGTCTCCATGGCGGTGGAAGTGGAAAAGGAAAAGGAAACGGCAAAAGAAGAGGCGGAAACGGGCGGCATGGACGAGGAGAAACTGGTCAAGCTGATCGGGCACATGGTTTCCTCGTTTGACCACAATACGGAATTTTTGCGATCCGTCGCGCAGGATGCGTTGAAGCGTCAAAAAGATGTGGTCGCCTGCATGAAGAATCTTTTGTACGCGGGCGAGGAGCTTTCGGTGTAAATGTCCTTTGCAAAAAAACATTTGCAATCAAAAACGGCTTCGTATATACTACATTCGTATGGTGTTTTTGGAGGGATGGATATGAGCAATTTGGGAAAAAGCTGGCGGAGGCTGTTTTTCTGCGTCGCCGCTGTGATAATGACTGTCGTGCTGGCTGGCTGCGGCGCGGGGAAGAGCGCGGGCGGCGGACAGACGGCGGACGGGAAGACGGAGCTGAAGCTCGCCTATCATCTGCCCGTCGATCATCATCTGTCGAAGAGCATGGAGAAATTCGCAAAGCGCGTCGAGGAAAAGTCCGGCGGCAAGCTGGCCGTGAAAACGTATCCGGCGGGACAGCTCTATACGGACAAGAGCATGAACGACGCGATCATGTCGGGCGGCCTTGATATGGGCCTGAACTCCACGGCGATGTGGACCACGGTAATTCCCGCGCTGAATGTGCTTGACGTGCCGTTCCTGCTGCCGAGTTACGATTCGGTGGCGAAGGCCATCGACGGCGGCCTCGGCAAGACGCTGGAGGCGGAGTTCGAGAAGAAAGGCGTCAAGAATCTGATTTGGGCCGATTACGGCTATGTGCAGTTCGCGAACAACAAGCGCCCGCTGACGAAGCCGGAGGATTTTGCGGGTTTGCAGCTTCGCGGTTACGGCCAGATTCCGGCGGAGACCATCAAGGCCCTTGGCGCGTCGCCGGTCACGATGGGATCGGCGGAGGTCTATATGGCCATCCAGCGCGGCACCATCGACGGGCAGACCTCCGGCACCACGGCGATGTTCGCGCGGAAAATCTACGAGGTCGCCAAGTATCTGACGATTACGAACCACGCGTTCTGCGAGTTCTCGCTGGCCATGAACAAGGCCAAGTGGGACAGCCTCTCGCCGGAGCAGCAAAAGGCGTTGTCGGAGGCCGCGAAAGAGATACGGGATGAGATCCGCAAGGAGACGAAGGCCGAGGACGAGAAGACCACGGAGGCGCTGAAGCAGGCGGGCATGGAGGTGTTCACGGTGCCGGCGGCGGACGTGGCGAAGTGGCAGGCGGCGACGATGTCCGTGCGCGAGAACTTTATCAAGGACAACGGAGAGCTCGGGCAGAAAGTCGTCGACGAGTGCCTGAAGGCGAGCAAGTAAAATCAGAGTGCATTTTGAGAGTGGAGTGGGGAGTGGAAGAACGCTCCGCGCTTCACTCTTGTTTTATGGATATATGGAAGGATGGCCATGGAAAAATTGTTTCATGCTTATGACCGGGCGTTGCTGGCGCTTTCGCGGCTGGCGGCGGTAGTCGCCGGGCTTTGCATTCTCGCGGTGGCTTTCATCGTCTGCTATGAGATTGTCATGCGCGGGCTCTTCGGCTCGCCGACGGAATGGGTTTTGGAAATCTCCACCTACCTGATTGTCGCGGCGGGATTTTTGGGGTTCGGCGTCACGCTCCGCAGGCGCGGCCATATTCAGGTCGATTTCGTCGTCGAACAGTTTTCGCCGAAAGTGCGCTGCGTACTGGAGCTTTGCATGACGGCGCTCTCGGTGCTGCTGTTTTTCGTCTTTATGACGGAAAGCACCGATTTTGTGCTGACTTCCTACGAGTATCATAAATTGTCGCCGTCGATCCTGCGCTTTCCGCTTTGGATTCCGCAGCTTCCTTTGGTGCTGGGTTCCGGCCTGCTCTTTCTGGAACTGATCCGGCAGGGCTGGGCGGACGTGCTGGCCCTCGCCAAAGGCGATTTTTCCGAATTCCGGGCGAATGCGGCGGAAAGGCGGGATGATTGATGCTGCTCGGTTTTTCCCTGCTGATCCTGCTGCTGTTGATGGCGGGCATGCCCGTGGCCTTTGCCCTTTCGCTGTCCGGCGTGCTCGGCATGTTCGCGTTTCTCGGCGGCGTGTCGGCGTTCCCGCAGATTCCCGTCATCGCTTATAAGACGCTGGACGATTTCGTCTTGACCGCCGTGCCGCTCTATATCCTGATGAGCCAGATCCTTTTGAAGGGACGCGTCGGCAGCGAGCTCTTCGAGCTGGGCAGCAAATGGCTCGGCCATTTGCCCGGCGGCCTCGGCGTCGCGACGGTCTTTGCCTGCGCGATTTTCGCGGCGATTTCCGGCTCCAGCGTCGCCACCGCCGTGACCATCGGCGCGATGGCGATTCCCGAAATGCTGTCTCGGGGGTATAAAAGGACCGTCGTGCTCGGCACGGTGGCGGCGGGCGGCACCCTCGGCATCCTGATCCCGCCCAGCATCCCGATGATCCTTTACGGAGCCATCACCGACGAATCCGTCGGCAAGCTGTTCCTGTCCGGCGTCGTGCCGGGGACGCTTTTGACGCTGCTGTTCATCGCCTACGTCGTGTTCATGTCCGGCGATATGGAGCGGCAGGCGCCCGCCTCCTGGGAGGAGCGATGGGCGATATTGCGCCACGCGATTTGGGGGCTGCTGCTTCCGATCATCGTCGTCGGCGGCATTTACACCGGCGCCTTCACGCCCACCGAGGCCGCCGCTGTCGGCACGGTTTACAGCCTGATTATCACCTTTTTCGTCTATCGGACCGTCAAGCTCTCCGATCTGCCGGAAATTTTGGAGGACAGCGTAAAGACCACCTCGATGATCTTCGCGATCATGATCGGCGCGATGCTCTTCGGTTTCATCCTGACCGCGCTCCAGGTACCGCAGGCGTTGATGGCGGTGGTCACGGAGAGCGGCATGAACCGCTGGCTGGTTTTCCTCGGCGTCAATTTTGTGCTTTTGGTTCTCGGCTGTGTGCTGGAAACCGTGTCGATCATCCTGATCACGCTGCCGATGCTTTACCCCATCATGCGGCATCTCGGCTTCGATTTGATCTGGTTCAACGTGGTGCTGCTGATCAATATGGAGCTGGCGCTGATCTCGCCGCCCATCGGCATGAATCTTTTCGTCATCAAGGGCATCAGTCCTGACAGCAAGATACAGGAAATCATCCGGGGTTCGCTGCCCTTCGCGCTGATCATGGCGGCGGAAATCGCGCTGCTCTGCTTCGCGCCGGGGCTGGCCACATGGCTCCCGCAGGTGCTGAAATAAAAAGGCAGGGGCGTGGCGTCTTTCTTTTCGGAAGGGTATAATAAGGGCAGTACATTAAGGGGGAATTGTCATGTTTACATATACATATCAGACGAAAGGCACTTGTTCCAAGGAAATCGAGATTGTTTTGGACGGGAAAAAGATTCAAAGCGTTTCGTTTGCGGGGGGCTGTCCCGGCAATCTGGCGGGCATTTCCAGGCTGGTCGAGGGAATGGATATAGATTTCGTGATCGAGCGCTTCGCGGGAACGAAGTGCGGTCCGCGCCCGACTTCCTGCCCCGACCAGCTTTCGATCGCGCTGCGCGAGGCGTACGCGGCAGAAAACGCTTCGGAGGCATAAAAGATGTTGTTCGACAGCCATTTGCATACGGAGGTCTCGGCGGACTCGGACATGAAGGCACAGGACGCGCTGGCGCGGGCCGAGGAACTCGGGATCGGGCTCGTATTCACTGAGCATATCGATTTCAGCTATCAGGGCAGGCTGAGCTTCATCTTCTCGCCGGAGGAATACTGGGCGGCTTACGAGCCGCTGCGCGGCGAACGGCTTTCCCTCGGCGTCGAGCTGGGCATGGTGCCGGGGGAGCTGGAAATGGCGAAGGCGTTCCTCGCCCGCGCGCCCTTTGACGAGGTCATCGGTTCGATTCATCTGATCGACGGCGGCGACATATACGAGCCGTCGACATACGAAGGGAAAACGCAGCAGGAGGTTTATCTGCGCTATTTCACGCTGATGCGGGACATGGTGCGGCAAAACCCGTATATCGACACATTGGCGCATATCGACTATATCGCTCGCTACGCGCCCTATGAGCGTCCGGACATTTCCTACGCGGATTGGCACGACGCGATTGACGAGGTGTTGCGGGCCGTCGTCGAGACGGACACGGCGCTCGAGATCAACACGCGGCGCTTTGAAGACCGGCTCGCGATGAAAGAGCTTGCGCCGATTTACCGTCGTTTCTCGGAGCTTGGTGGGCGGTGCGTGACCATCGGCTCGGACGCGCACCGGAAGGAATCGGTTGGCGCGCATCTCGCGCTGGCGGCGCAAATGGCGGAAGCGTATGGATTGGAGATCGTGACCTTCTGCGGGCGGAAACGCGTCAAAGCCGGTTGATATTTGCTTTTTAGGAAAAAAGTGATATAATATATCGGATAATTCGTTAAGCCGAACGGAAGGAGACAGGGAAACGGCATGGCAAAAAAGAGAACGCCGGCGATAGTTGTTGGTTCGTTCAGCGACCCGGCGAGACAGATTTGGTCGCCAAACGCGCAGGCCTTCGAGACGGCCCGGGAGGCGGTGGAATATCTCGGCACGCGGAGCAGCTATTATGAAGATTTTGCTTATGAGCTGAATGTAAAAAAGGAAGAGCTCCCCGAAGCGCTTGAACGGATGAATCCGGCGATCACGATGGAGGCGCTGATTCGCGTGCTCCAGACGAGCCCCGGTATCGCGATCAGGACGTTTCGCACGATTCGTGAGGCGGAGTCCTTCCTGGATCTGATCGAGCAGATTGCCGAGAAAGACGAGAAAGAGCGCGAGGCGCGCAAATTCAGGACAATTTGATAAAAAATATTGCAAAAAGGCGGAATAAAACCCCATGCGCTGCAGATTCGTTTTTGGCGCATGGGGTTGTTTTTTATGAGCTTTATTTTTCCTGCAGGAACTGGGAAGGATTCACGCGCATGCGGAACATCAGCGGAATCAGGTCCAGCTCGTCCAGTACGCTGATGATGGTATCCGGGGCGCATTTGCTGAGGTTGATGGTGAACGGATGCTCCAGCGCTTCGCCGGTCAAAGTGCCGAACACGCAGACCGTCGGCGTCTGCGTCTGGCCGAACTTGACTTCCTTGACGACGGCATAGCCCATCACCGTTTTGAGTACGGTGCCGATGGGATAGATGGCGACATTGTCGAAAAAGCGTTTCAGCAGCTGCTCGTCGAACTGCCCCGGCGAGCATTTCGTCATGATTTTGTACGCGATATGCGGCCGGAAGGCCGGCTTGTAAGAGCGGGCGCTGGTCAGCGCGTCGTAGACGTCGGCGATGGAGACGATCCGCGACAGACGGTGGATCTGATCGCCCATGAGGTGATCGGGATAACCGCGCCCGTCGATATGCTCGTGGTGCTGTCCCGCAATCATAGCCAGTATCGGGGCGGAGGAGATGGAAAGGGTATTGAGCTTGACGCGTCCCGCCTCCGGGTGCATTTGGATGATGTAAAGGTCCCGGCTTGAGAGTTGCTCCGTTTTCGAAAGAATATCGGGAGGAATGACCAGCTTCCCGATGTCGTGCAGCAGACCGCCCATGACCAGCGTGATCAGCTCCGCGCCGGACAGGTCGCAAAGCGAGCCGAGGGTGGCGGACAGCAGCGCGACGTTGACGCTGTGGCCGAAGGTGTAGTCGTCGTGCATGCGGATGTCGGTGAGCTGCACGAGATTTTCCCGGTTCTCGAGAGCGTTCGTCAAGATGGCCTTCGCGGTGGGCATCAGCGCGGAGGGATCCAGCTCCCCGGTCTCTTCCAAAACGTGAAAGGTTTCGTACACTTTGCGGATTGCGTCGGCGCGTGTGCTTTCCTCCAGGATATCGGCGGGAGGCGCGACGAAAACGGCGGGATCGGAGGACGTAACGGAAAGCTCCATCACGTCCATTTTCGCGAGCCGGTCGATATGCGCCTGGGTAATAGATGCGCCGCGGGGCAGGATGGCCTCGCCTTTGCGGTCGTATATGCTCTGAGCCGCAACCATGCCGGGCTGCAGATCCTTGATGAGCAGATGGATCATCGTAATTCCTCCGAAATAAAGCATTGAGAAAGATGATAAAGACCGTTCCTATTATATCATAGTAACAAGACATTTTGGATATTTTGGATAAAATGGGAGGAAGAACCTAACTTTGCTGAATAAAAGAGGCTGCCGTAAAAGATCGGAAATCTTTTGCGGCAGCCTCTTTGGGAACCAAGTATTTTTTATTTCCTTTACAGTACGAGCTTCTCTCGGATGCGGGCGATGGCCTTCTCCGTGGCCTCCCGGTCGCCGAAGGCGGTCAGGCGGAAATATCCTTCGCCGCTGGGGCCGAAGCCAGCGCCCGGCGTTCCGACGACATTGGCCTCATGGAGCAGCTTGTCGAAGAATTCCCATGAAGGCAGGTTGTTCGGCGTTTTCAGCCAGATGTAGGGCGCGTTCACGCCGCCGAAGACCGAAAGGCCGAGAGCGGAGAGTCCCTCGCGGATGATTCTCGCGTTTTCCATATAATAGGCGATATTCCCGGCGACCTGCTTTTGCCCTTCGTCGGTGTAGATCGCCGCGGCACCGCGCTGGACGATATAGGCGGCGCCGTTGAATTTCGTCGAATGGCGGCGCGACCAGAGCGCGTTCAGCGGATGGCGGGAGCCGTCCTTCGCCTTGGCGGCCACGGTTTTCGGGATGACCGTATAGCCGCAGCGCGTGCCGGTGAATCCGGCCGTCTTCGAGAAGGAGCGGAACTCGATGGCCACGTCCCTCGCGCCTTCGATCTCGTAAATCGAGCGCGGGACGTCCGGCTCGGTGATATAGGCGGCGTAGGCGGCGTCGAACAGGATGACCGCGTCGTTTTCCCCGGCGTATTTTACCCATTTCATGAGCTCGGCGCGGGAAAGCGTCGTCCCCGTCGGATTGTTCGGGCAGCAGAGATAGATCATATCGACGGGCTGGTCGGGCAGGGTGGGGGCGAAGCCGTTCTTCTCGGTCGTGGGCATATAGACGACGCCCTCGAAGCGTCCGTCCGCACCGAGGGCTCCCGTGCGGCCGGCCATGACGTTCGTGTCGAGATAGACCGGATAGACGGGATCGGTAATCGCGATTACGTCGTCCGTCGAAAAGATTTCCTGGATATTGCCGCAGTCGCTTTTCGAGCCGTCGCTGACAAAGACTTCGTCCGGCGATACAGTGATGCCGCGCGAAGTATAGTTTTTTTCAATGATTGCATCAATCAGGAAGTCGTAGCCCTGCTCCGGGCCGTAGCCGCGGAACGTCTCCTTTTTCGCCATCTCGTCCACGGCGGCGTGCATCGCGGCAATCGAGGCAGCGGGCAGCGGCAGCGTCACGTCGCCGATGCCGAGCCGGATGACGTCAGCGTCGGGATGCGCGTCCTTATAGGCGGCGACGCGCCGCGCGACCTCGGCAAACAGATAGTTTCCGGGCAGCTTCAGGTAGTTTTCGTTGATATAAGCCATACGGCATTCCTCCTATAATCAAAAAACGCGAAGGCAATCTGCCAACGCGTTCCATGATAGCACAATTTCGAGCGGGAAACTATAGATTCAGCATGTATACATATCAGGAAGCGGGCATATACGCCTTGAATGCGGTCGGTATGCTGTACGCGTCCGAAAGTTCCCCGGTTGTTGCCCAGGTGAGCGGCGGCAGCGGGGAGGTTCCGTAGGCGGCGAATTTCTCGCGGATAACTTCGGCGTCGTCGGCGAGACGGATATGCCACCCTGTCAGCTGCCATTCGATATGGGTGAAAATGTGGCGGGCCGCCTTCATGCGGCGGACGCTTTTCGGGGAAAGCCCCGCGTATTTGCAGAGCGCGAGGATTTCCGCGCGTTTTTTCTCGCCGGGGAAGCTCGGGAATTCCCAGAGATCGGCGAGGAGGCCGCGTTTCGGACGCTTCGCTACAGCGAACTTTCCGTTTCGCTCAATCAAAAGCACCGTGCGGTCTTCGACGCGGCGTTCTTTTTTCGGGGCCTTGACCGGCAGCTCGCTTTCGATTCCCTCGGCATGGGCGCGGCAGAGTGGGGAAAGCGGGCATTCCTCGCAGCGGGCGGCGCGGGGCAGGCAGACCAGTGCGCCGAGCTCCATCATCGCTTGGTTGAACTGTCCGGCCTCTTTCGGCATGACGGCGGCGAGATCGCCTTCTACGGCGCGTTTCGTCGCGTCGCGCAATATGTCTTCGCGGGACGCGGTCAGCCGCGAAACGACGCGGAGCACGTTGCCGTCCACAGCGGGCACGCGCTCGCCGTATGCGATGGACGCAATCGCGCCCGCCGTATACCGTCCGACGCCGGGCAGCGATAAGAGTTCGTCGAAATCGCGCGGGATTTTTCCGCCGTGCCTTTCCACGATCAATGCGGCGGCCTTTTTCAGGTTCCGGGCGCGGCTGTAATATCCGAGCCCCTCCCAGAGCTTCATCAGCGCGTCGTCGTCCACGGCGGCAAGGGCGTCGACGTCCGGCAGCGCGGCGATGAAGCGCGCAAAATAAGGCATGACTGCCGCTACCCGCGTCTGCTGGAGCATGATCTCCGACACCCAAACGTAATAAGGCTGGGGATCGTCCCGCCAGGGCAGCGACCGCGCCCCCGCGCGGAACCATTTGAGAAGAGGCTTTGCGATTTTATCGAGAGGAAAGGCTGCGGAGACTTTCATGCCTGTATTCCTTTCAGTTTTTTTCGTTATCATAGCATGGTTTGTTTTCATTAACAAGAAAAACCTTGACAATCAACTGATGCAAAGATATACTTATGCTGTTCACGGTGCGCCGGAGTGGCGGAATGGCAGACGCAGCAGACTCAAAATCTGCCGTAGGCAACTACGTGCCGGTTCAAGTCCGGCCTTCGGCACCATACAAACAATTCGGCTTCCGGGCATTTGCCCGGAAGCCTTTTTCTTTCTCAAACTTCTCCTTCATCCATGATCCCAAGTTTCCGTTTCCAGTAACGGGAATAAATCGCGCCCAGCGGGTTGTGGGCCAGCAGGCGGTCCTTTACGACCAGCGTCGTGACAGGGCCGGGGCAGTTCTTGTTGAAGATCGCGTCGTGGCCGACGCAGAGGCCGCAGGCGATGAAAAGCTCCGCGCCGTTCTCGGCGAGGAACCGTGCCTGCATTTTCGGGTTGCACATGGCCTCATGGTCGAGCTCCGGCTTGACCTGCTTCAGTCCCAGCTCCTTTTTCGCGACGCTGCAGGTCTTGCAGCAGACGCTGTAAAACTCGAAGCCCTTCT
>CAMVJN010000043.1 GCA_947167825.1 uncultured Selenomonadales bacterium
CGAGAAGGCCGGAGGTATTCATCCGGCCTTCCCCGGCGGGGGGAATGCTCGGCGGTGTCGCGAGGAAGAGCCGCGAGACGATGTTGCTCTGCGAGGCGGCGGGTTATGACGTAATCCTCGTCGAGACGGTGGGCGTCGGCCAGTCCGAGACCACGGTGCGCTCGATGGTGGATTTTTTCATGCTTGTGGTCTTGACAGGCGCTGGCGACGACCTGCAAGGAATCAAGAAAGGCATCATGGAACTGGCGGACGCCATCGTGGTCAACAAGGCGGACGGCGACAACTATGTCAAGGCGAAGGTCACGCGGGGCGAATATGAGCGCATGATCGAGTTCATCCGTCCGGCCACCGAGGGCTGGCAGACGCACGCCTACCTTGCTTCCGCGCTGAAAAAGACGGGCCTCAAGGAGCTTTGGGACATCATTCGCGCCTTCGAGAAGGTAACGCATGATTCCGGAGTGTTCCAGCGCCGTCGTGAGGAGCAGCTCCTCGATTGGGTACACAGCATGGTCGACGAGCATCTTCACAACCTGTTCTTCGACGATCCCGTGATCCAAGGGCGTATGCCGGAGATCAAGGAAGCTGTCCTGAAGGGCGTCATTTCGCCGACGCAGGCCGTGGCAGAGCTGATCAATATGTTTGATATCGAGCGGGCGGCCAAACGCCACGTTGACCTTTTACACCCGGAGACACAGAAATAAGAAGAAAGCGCCGTTTCGCAAGGAGCGGCGCTTTTTTCAAAAATTAAAGATATGGAGGGGGCTTTCATGTACACAAAAAAAATCTATTTTTCCGGCGGCAGCTTTTATGAGTTGCAGGAAGTTTTTTCTCGTCTGCCCGGCGTCGTTAAGACATATGTCGGCTACATTAATTCAAAGACGCCGGAGCCGTCTTATGAGGACGTGGTTCGGGGCATGACGGGCGCGGCCATGGGGGTCGAGGTTTCCTTCGACCCGAAAAAAGTTGACCTTTCCGCGCTGATGGATGTGCTTTTCACCGTGACCAATCCCTATGTCAAGGACAAACAAGGAAAATGTGAAGGGCCGATGTATCGAAGCGGTGTCTATTACACCTCGGCGGAGGATGAGCCTGTTATCGACTATCACATGAACTTCATCCGCAACCGCAAAAAAATTCCCGCAGCCACCAACGCGGCGCTGACCGTCAACGACCCGAACCACGACCCGAACGGTCCGAGGCAGTGCTACGCGGAAGCCATGCGGCTGCAAAGCTTCCATCCGGCGGACGATGAGCACCAGGGGTACCTGAAACGCCACCCGGAGCTTTCTACGCATATCGACTTTGCGTTGCTGAAGGAACTTGGGATTATCAAGTAAATACCGAACAGAAGAAATTCATTTCGTTTTGGTTGGAAAACCATAGGCGGCACTTTGCAGTGTCGCTTTTTTCTTTTTTTGCAAAATTCTTCATCTATGGAGTTGATTTTTGCAAAATACCGTGGAATTCGGCTCAAACTGGAATTCACTTTTTCGATTCAGTGCCATAAATCTTTCTCGTGCATATTTCTTTCGGTTGAAGAATAGTGTATGATACAGTCATAAGGATGGAGGGGTAAAAGATGTGCCGTTTCGTTTTTCTGTTGCTGCTTCTTTTGTCTATGACATCGACCTCGTTTGCAGAGGAAAACGTATTCGAGGAAAAAGATGGCGTGGCATATTATCACGGGGACCCCAATTATCCGGTGTGGTCGATGGGCAACCGCGTCGGGGCGGTTGCTGATTTGTCCAGTGCATATATCGTGGAAGAGAACGAAAAATGGCGTTTGATTGGTTTCATGTCGTTTCCGATTGTGTTGCATGAACCGGGAGGCATGGATGCGGCGATTCCTTTAGAGGATGAATGGCGTGAATGCTGGTTCTGGCAAAAGATAAAGACGGAGGAATTCTTTTTCAATCGCGATGGGCACGCTGGGAATAAAGTGGAAGGAAAAGCGTTTGAACGTGAACTCAATGCGTATCGGATGCTTTTGGGTGCAGCGGAAGCAAACATGGCGTTGGCAGGACAATAAAATAGGAATAATTACCCATACGAATTATTCCTATTTCACTTGAGAATCCCATGATTATGGTATAAACTATAATCGTAGAGTTGTAATGTAAACTGTGGAAAGGGAGTGCATAATATGGCTATGGGAGGGCTTGGGGCTCTGAATCAGATCAATCGCACGAATTCTGCGGCCAATTCGAGCATCCGGAAAATCTCGACGGGTTCGCAGCGTCCTTCCGCGAGTTACGGCGCTTCGTCATATGCGATTGCGGCACGTATGAACTCGAATGTGGGGACGGCGGCGCAATCCCAGCGCAATGCGCAGAATGCGAATGCCATGCTGAATGTGGCGGCGGGCGGCGTCAGTTCGACGGTGGACGCTCTGACCAATATCAAGAGCCAAATATTGCAGGCGGCGAACGGGACGAATAAGGATTCGGACGTGGCGACAATCCGGGATTCTATTCAACAGTCGGTTTCGACGATCAATGACAACGCAAATGTCGAATACAACGGCATGAAGCTCCTTGACGGCTCACGCTCGATTACTGTGGCCGGCGACACGGGGTATAAAACCGTGAATTTAGGCAATCTGTCGTCTGAAGGATTGGGACTAACGGATGAAAGCGGTAAATTGAAGATTGATCTCTCTTCGCCGAAGGGAATCGAAAGTGCGCTGGAGACGGTGGATAATGCCCTCAGTTCGGCTTTGGATTTGTCGACAGACATCGGCGCCGTGCAGCAGGGGCTTTCCTTCTCGGAGGCGAATTACACGACGATGAGCGAGTCGCTGACAGAGTCGCTTTCGACGGAGGATGATACCGATATCGCGGCGGAAGTCACGAAACTCCGTTCTGCCGAAACGCAGAACCAACTCGCGCTTCATGCACAGAAAATGTTCATGCATAACAGCGCACAGGTGCTTTCGTTGCTTCCGTAATCTATTATTTCAACAACTCCGGGGACTGCTTTTTGGCAGTCCCTTTTCTATTGCCGCGATAAGACGCGCATGATATAATAAAAAAGATTTGTAATCACGTAGCCGTTTACTCGGTTCCGGCTTAGAGACGGAAAGGAAGTTGTTTGATGGCGTTGTTGGAGATAGAGAAGGCGGGGTCTCCCGTTTTGAAGAAGAACTGCGAGCCGGTGAAAAAAATCAACGGGAAGCTTCGGAGTTTTTTGGACGATATGGCTGAAACGATGTACAAATTCGACGGCATCGGTCTTGCCGCGCCGCAGGTCGGGCAGGCAATCCGTATGGTGGTCATCGATATCGGTGACGGCAAGCTGTTAGAGTTGATCAATCCTGAGATTATCGCGAGGGAAGGCGCCTGCGTGGATTCGGAAGGCTGCCTGAGCGTACCCGGGATTTTTGGCGACGTGGAGCGTTCAGAGAAGGTGACAGTCGAATATACGACGCGCTATGGAAAGCGCCGTAAGCTGGAAGCGGATGCGCTATTGGCGCGCTGTGTGCAGCATGAACTCGATCACTTGAACGGTATTTTGTTTATTGACGTAGCAAAGAGCCTTCGGCAGGAGACTGAGGAATCATGAAGCGTTTGCGGACGATTTTTATGGGCACGCCCGAGTTTGCGGTTCCGTGCCTTGCCAGACTCGCGGAAATCAGCGAAGTGGTCGGCGTCGTGACGCAACCGGACAAAAAACGGGGGCGGGGACAGAAAGTGGCGCCATCGCCAGTGAAGGTATTTGCGGATGCGCACGGCCTTCCTGTTTATCAACCCCAGCGAATCCGGGAAGAGGAATTTATCGCAAAACTCGCACGGCTTGCCTCGGAATTGATTGTCGTCGTGGCTTTCGGCCAGATTTTGCCGCAGCGCATTTTGGATATCCCGCCGTTGGGATGTATCAACGTACATGCATCGCTTTTGCCCCGTTACCGGGGAGCGGCTCCGATGCAACGTTGCCTTATGGCAGGAGAGACGGTGACCGGCGTGACGACAATGTTCATGGATGCAGGTCTCGATACGGGGGATATTCTGCTCCGGAAGGAAGTTCCGATTGACACAGATATGACGCTGGAGACGCTGCATGACACGCTCAGTGATATCGGTGCGGAGCTTCTAGAGAATACAATAACGGCGTTGACAGAAGGGTCGCTGATGCGGATAAAGCAGGACAACAGCGTGTCGTGCTATGCGGACATGCTGACAAAAGAAACAGGAAAAATTGACTGGCAAAAATCTGCTGTTGAGTTGCACAATCTCGTCCGCGCGCTGGATTCTTGGCCGGGCGCTTACGCGCAGATCGAAGGCACGACTTATAAAATTTGGCGCACTAGAGTTTTGGGCGGCAAGCCGGAGGGCGTTCCGGGCGAAATCATCCGTCGGACGGAAGATGGCCTTGTCGTTGCGACAGGGGCGGGTGCTATTGAGATTCTCGAACTACAGGCGCCGGGAAAAAAGCGTATGGCTGCGGCAGATTATTTGCGGGGGCATGCGATTCCCATTCACAGTGTCTTTGCATGATATGTTTTTGAGAGGAGCCGGAAATGGAAGAAGGGCTTATTACGGAACGACCGCGCAAGCGCCTTTTTGTCGCTCTGCTGTCGCTAAGCCTTTTGGTTGTCGGTGGCGCTGTTTACGCAGTTTGGCGCGTCAGCTATCTTGGGCTTAGCGAAATCAACGCATATCTTCCGATGATTCTGGGGAGCGTTCTGGCAGGGCTGCTTTTGGTGACCGGCCTTGGGATTGTCGGTATTGTGGGCGCTATTCTTGGCGTCCCGTTTTTGTCGATGTTCCAGAAAAGGACCTATGCTTTGATCAATGCGTTGTTTCCAATAGCGATTTTGCTCGGCAAGATGTTTGGGTTTGACCGCCGAAAAATCGAACGTTCGTTTATTGCTGTCAGTAATCAGATTGTTCATCACCAGCATATCAAAGTGCCGGCTGATAAGCTTCTGGTCGTCACCCCCCATTGCCTTCAGCTTGCGAGTTGCCCGCACAAGATTACCCGCGACCCTATGAAGAACTGCAAGCGCTGCGGCGGCTGCGACATCGGATCGCTGGTGTCGCTGGCGGAGGAACTGGGCTTTCATTTCTTCGTGGTAACGGGCGGGACTCTTGCGCGGCAGACGGTCAAGAATATCCGCCCGAAAGCGGTTCTCGCGATTGCCTGTGAGAGGGATTTGACGAGCGGCATACAGGACGTATATCCGTTGCCCGCTGTCGGCGTAATGAATATTCGCCCGTACGGTCCCTGCTATAATACCCATGTGGACATGGCGTTGGTACGGCAGGAGATAGAACGGCTGCTGATTGACTTGCCTGCAAAATCGGAGGGAACCAATGGATAAAGTGCGCGAAACCGCGATGAAGGTCCTGCTGGCGGTGCATGAGAACGGAGCCTATGCGAATATCGCGTTGGCGGAGGCACTGCGAAAGGCTCGCCTCAACGAAATGGATCGGCGGTTCGCGACGGAACTCGTTTACGGTGCGGTGAAAGCGGGTGGGACGCTGGACTGGATTGTCCGTCGATATACGAACCGTCCCCTTCGCAAGATGACGCCGTATGTGCGGTCAATTTTGCGGCTGGGGATATTCCAGCTCTTTTTTTTGGATAGGGTGCCTCCGTCCGCGGTCTGCAACGAGTCGACGGAGTTGGCAAAGAAGTATGGTCATGCGGGGACGGGGAAATTCGTCAATGCAGTGCTCCGAGCAGCGGCCCGGGATCCGGGCAAGGCGCGGGTATCGGAGGATGACGAGTCCGCCTATTTGGCAATCCAATTCCAGCATCCGAAATGGCTGGTCAGTCGTTGGCTTAAAATGTTTGGCAGGGAGGAAACGGAACAGCTCTGCGTTTTCGATAATGCTGCAGCTGTACTATCTTTGCGGACAAATCTGCTCCGCATCACTCGGGATGAGCTTGTAGAGCGTCTTCGCATGGAGGGCGCGAAGGTTGTTCTTTCCAAGTGGGCGCCGGAAGGGATTCTGTGCCCCACCCACGCTTCGCTGAACGATTCAGCGTCGTTGCGCGAAGGGCTGTTCCAAGTGCAGGACGAAAGCTCGATGCAGGTTGCCCATGTGCTTGACCCGCAGCCGGGGGAGTTCGTGATTGATATGTGCAGTGCTCCGGGCGGAAAGACGACCCATTTGGCGGAGCGAATGAAGAATCAGGGTAGAATCCTCGCATTGGATATTTACGACACGAAGTTAGCGCGCGTTGAGGAAAACGCGAAACGGTTGGGGATTTCCATTATCGAAACAAAACGCCTTGACGCGAGGGGAGCGGGCGACGCTTACCCGCAAAAGGCGGACCGCGTCCTTGCGGACGTTCCCTGCTCCGGGTTCGGCGTGCTTCGCCGCCGTCCAGACGCTCGGTGGAGAAAGACCGAGGAGGAAATAATGAAGCTGCCGATGCTTCAATCCGAGATTTTGGAAAGTGCGGCGCGTGCGGTAAAACCGGGTGGCGTTCTCGTTTACAGCACCTGCACGATAGAGCCTGCCGAGAACGAAGAAGTCGTGCGCTCCTTTTTGAGGTCGCATGCGGAATTCTCTTTAAATGTGACAGGCAAATATCTGCCATTAAAGCCCTCGGCAAGCGATATGGTGCAATTTTATCCGCAGCGCGACAGAGTCGACGGTTTTTTCATCGCGAGGCTGATGCGAAAAGAGGCGTAAAGCATGGAAAATATTTTTGGCCTTTCCGTGCCGGAGATGGAAAACCGCTGTGCGTCGCTCCGGATTCCCGCTTATCGCGCGAGGCAGATTGCTGAATGGATGTATAAAAAAGGCGCGTATTCCTTCGAGGCGATGACGAACCTCCCAAAGGCACTTCGCGCTTTTCTGCCTTCCGTTTTTTCTATTTCCTTGGCCGAATGTGTAAAACGTTGGGACTCGGTGGACGACTGTACGTCGAAGTTCCTTCTGCGGTTCGAGGACGGTGTGACAGTGGAAACCGTATTGATGCGGCAGCCATACGGAAACAGTGTCTGCGTGTCTACGCAGGCAGGGTGTGCTATGGGGTGCGCGTTTTGCGCGTCCACGCTCCACGGCGTGACGCGCGACCTCACAGCGGGGGAGATGCTCGCAGAGGTACTTTTTATCAACGAAATGCTTCGCGGCTCTGCTCAAAAGGTCGATATGCTGGTGTTGATGGGATCCGGCGAGCCGATGATGAACTATGACAATGTGCTTGCCTTTTTGCGATTGATTCATGCTGATTACTGCCTGAATATTAGCTATCGGAATATCACGCTCTCCACTTCGGGCATAATCCCTGGTATTGAACGCCTGAAAAAGGAAGGGCTTCCGATTACCTTGTCAATTTCCCTGCACGCGGCAAATGACGTTCTCAGGTCGGAACTTATGCCGATTAACAGGAAATATCCACTCCGGGAAGTAGTCGCGGCAGGAAAGGAGTACGGGGCATATACGAAGCGCCGCGTGACTTATGAATACATACTGATTAATGGCGTCAACGATTCGAAAAAGGACGCCGGGAACTTGGCAAATCTTTTGAGAGGACAGCTGGCAAGCGTCAATCTGATTCCTATCAATCCCGTCAGGGAGAGGGACTGGGAACGCCCGCCAAAGGAACGTATTAATCGATTTCTTTCCATGCTGGAGGAATTCCATATCACGGCGACGGTCAGGCGGGAAATGGGAGCCGACATCCAGGCAGCCTGCGGCCAGCTCCGCAACCAGCATCTTGCTGAAAGCGGGTGTTTTTGACTAATGCGGTTTCGCGCCGTATAATAGGAAGGGACGAGAGAAAATAGGAGGGATTCGATTGTGATTGAACGTATAGAATCCTTTTTTCAGGAAAAAATAGATAAATTGTTTCATCGGAGCTTTTCGGGAGAACTGGAGCCGGCGGCAATCCGCAAAGCGCTGGAACAGGAAATCAAGGAGCGACGCAAGCATACGCGCAACGGAAACATCGTGCCGAACATCTATGAAATCAAGCTGGGCACCGAAGACTACCAGCGCCTCTCCTCGGCACGGCTTATGGAGGATATGACCGTTTTTGTCGAAAAGGCATTGATACAGACGGATAGTTTCA
Source organism: uncultured Selenomonadales bacterium (assembly GCA_947167825.1). Taxonomy (GTDB): domain Bacteria; phylum Bacillota; class Negativicutes; order Selenomonadales; family Selenomonadaceae; genus RUG12372. The sequence goes on from CAMVJN010000043.1 coordinate 8,029, forward strand.
TGGATGGTGCATTGTCTCTCCGCTTGCGGGACGAAGCCGCAATGGCGAAGGGCGCCTTTGAGATTACGTCACATTATGAGGACGGAAAACCGCAAATCGCTGCGGATACTGATTCTAACACACTGGTGCTGTTTCATTCTGATTTCACGCTTCCGCTCAATCTGCCGCCGGTGCGTCGTTTGGCGTCTTTGCGCGTAATTCGTGGCGTTGACGCAAAAGCATATTTGGAAATTGGGGAACGCAAGGTATATCTTGGACGCCGGGACCAAAACGATTTCATTTTGACAGACCTGAATGTGTCCCGTTTGCACGCATCGATAGAATATGAGCGTCATCGTCATGTCATTCGCGACGCGGGCAGCCTGAATGGCCTGTTTGTCAACGGGAAACGGATGTCGGACGCGTGCCTTTTGCCAGGGGACGAAATCGGGCTGGGGAATACGTTACTCCGGTATGAAATCATCTGATTTTAATAAAAAACATTGACGAGGAAGCGACGCGTATGGCGAAGGTTTATCTGGCCACAGATATTGGCCCGCGACGGGAATTAAATGAAGACATCGTAGCTGATTTGGGCCATGAGACATATGTGGTCGCCGACGGTATGGGCGGATATGCGGCGGGCGAGGTTGCAAGCCGCATTTTGGCAGCTACGATACGGGATGCCTTGGCCGCAGAGTCCAGCTTTGATGAAGCTGTTTTGAAACAGGCGATACTTCGCGCGAATGATGCGATTTTGCAGACGGTGCGGGAGAACCCGAGGTATTCTGGCATGGGAACCACAGCGACGATTTTTCACCGCGAGGGCGGGGAAATTGTCTGGGCCCATGTGGGCGACAGCAGGCTGTATTTGTTGCGGAATCAAACGCTCAGTCAGATTTCGCGCGACCATTCGCTGGTTTCCGATCTTGTGGCGAACGGCTCCATCACGCAGGAGGAAGCGCGATCCCACCCGAAGCGCAACGTCATCACGCGGGCAGTCGGCGTCGAGACGGAGCTAGACGTGGATACCGGCGCATTCTCGACAGCGGAGGGCGATATTTTACTGCTTTGTACCGACGGATTGACATCCGTCGTACCGGACGAGGAAATCTGTTCTATGATTCTCACGTCCTCCGAAGGGGAGGATGTGGCAGAACGATTGGTGCGAAGAGCCATTAAGGCAGGCAGCCATGACAATATCAGCGCAATCGTCGTAAAGTTCGGCGAATAAGTCGAGATTTTGCCAATCACAGAGAGAGCAAGTTTCAACGATTCTGTTGTGATTTTTGGAGGGACGTAACGTGGAACGCGGTATTTTGGATCACCGCTATGAACTCCTCGAACATATCGGCGGCGGCGGAATGGCCGATGTCTATAAAGCCCATGACAAGATACTGGACCGTATGGTGGCGGTCAAGATTCTTCATTCCCAACTTGCCAATGACGAAGAATTTTTGGAAAAATTCCGTTTGGAGGCAAAAGGCGCTGCGCGGCTGTCGCATTCCAACATTGTCGGCATATACGATGTCGGTCATGACTCGGACAAGTATTATATCGTGATGGAATACATTGCCGGGGAGACGTTGAAGAAGAAAGTGCAGCGAGAGGGATTCCTTTCCGTCGAGGAGTCCCTCCGCATCGCAAAAGAGATTGCCCGCGCCCTGCGAGAAGCGCATGCAAACAATCTTGTGCACTGCGATATCAAACCGCACAACATTCTCGTAACGCAGGACGGTCGCGTGAAAGTGGCGGATTTCGGGATTGCCCGCGCCGTCACTTCGTCGACGATGACATACAACGGCAACGTCGTCGGCTCCGTACATTATTTCTCGCCGGAACAGGCGAAAGGCACGAAAATAACGCCGAAATCGGATATTTATTCCCTTGGCGTTGTCCTTTACGAAATGCTGACTGGAGAGCTTCCTTTCACGGGGGAAACAACGGTGAGCATTGCTCTGAAGCATTTGCAGGAAGAGCCGAAGCCAATCTGTCAGCACAACCATACGTTGCCGCCTATGGTGGAGGCTATTGTGCAAAAAGCGATGGCGAAAGAGCCTGAGGATCGACCGAGCAGCGATGAGCTGATTGAGGATATCCAGCATACGGAGCGATTCCTCGGCTTTGAAGGCGGCTTCGAGACGGTGGGGGAGAGCGACCCTTTCGCAACGCGTTTGATGCCGCGTGTCAGCGTGGACAAAAAGCAGGAGGGAACAGAGGAAGATGGGGATACATCGAGCGATCTTCCCTTCTACAAATCAAAAATATTTATCGTAGCGGCGACACTTGTGGTATTCGTCGGATTCACGGCAGGCGCTTTTTTTGCTTTTGGAAAGTTCTGGAACATGGCCGAGGTGCAAGTGCCGGATGTCAAGGCCCGCCCTATGGCGCTCGCCAAGCAGTTGATTGAGACGGCGAACCTTCGTGTCAAGGTCGTCGAACAGTTCGACGCGGGGGTGGCCGCCGGACAGGTCATTTCCCAAACGCCAGATGCGGGGGCGACGGTCAAGGAGCAGCGCGTCGTCACGATTTATGTCAGCAAGGGCGGTGAGGAGATTGCCATGCCGAACTTGAAAGGGTTGTCCCGCCTGTCGGCCGAAGACAGGCTCAAGAAAATGGGGCTAACGGTCGGAAGCGTCTATGAAAAGGTTTCGGAGCAAGAAGCTTGGACAGTGTTAGAACAAGAGCCGGCAGCAGGGAAAAAGATACAAAAAGGCCAGATCGTCGATTTGACGGTCAGTAAAGGACAGCCAATCAAGCTGGTCAATGTGCCTGATTTCACTGGAGGAACCTTGGACGCCGCAAAAGATCGTCTCAAGCAGCTCAAGCTGTCCCTCGGGACAGTGTCACGGGAAAAGAGCCGCCAGGCTTCGGGCACGGTCCTTCATCAGACGCCCAGTGCCGGGACGGATGTGGACGAGGGCACGACCATTGATTTCGTGCTCGCGGAGCCGATGCTGAGCACTCCAACGACTCCAGAGAAGCCCGATAAAAAAGAGGAGCCAGGCAAGAGCGACGACGGCCCCGCAAAGCCGCCTACCCGGACAAACGAGTCAGGCAAAAAATGAATGCGTGATAACGGAAAAAGGGAGAACGATTATGCTGAAAATTGCCCCTTCAATTCTATCGGCGGATTTTGCCGCTTTGGGTGCAGAGGTAGAGCGTGTAGATACGGCCGGAGCCGACTATATCCATATCGACGTGATGGATGGCCAGTTCGTGCCACGTATTACCGTCGGCTCTGATGTGGTCAAAGCACTTCGTCGCCACACGAAAAAGACCTTTGACGTTCATTTGATGGTGGAGCAGCCGGAAAATCAGATCGACGCCTTTGCGGACGCCGGGGCAGACCTGATTTCGTTTCATGTGGAAGCGGTGAAACACGGTCATCGTATCGTTCAGGCCATCCATGGGCATGGGCTGAAGGCTGCAATCGCTTTGAATCCTGGAACCCCTGCTGTGATGGTCGAGCCGTATATAGATGATGTGGACATGATTCTCGTTATGACGGTGAATCCCGGATTCGGAGGGCAAAAGTTCATTCCCCTGACGCTCAAAAAAATCCGGCAGATACGTGAAATGATTGCCGCTTCCGGTCGACCTATCGAGTTGGAAGTGGACGGCGGCGTCAATGCGGACACGGCGGAACTCGTGGTCGACGCGGGGGCGGATGTGCTGGTGGCGGGTTCGGCTGTGTTCGGGGAAAAGAATCTGTCCGAGGCAATTCGCTCAATTCGCATAGCCTAATTTTGGGAGGAAAATCTAGTGGAGGATATACAGAGCAGAGTCGATTCCCGGGGAATCGAAATTCAGCATGTCGGCGTGCGCGAAATTCATCTTC
>CAMVJN010000044.1 GCA_947167825.1 uncultured Selenomonadales bacterium
GGGAGAGCCATCGGGAACGGTTCATAGGAAAACACGTCCGTCGTCTCGATTTCCGTGCCGCGAGGCAGGCCGATATAGGCCAAGAGCGTTTCCTTCGCGACGTCAAGATTGCCTGCCGCGCTGACCTGTGTTTGCCGATAATTCGCGAGCTGCACTTGCATTTGCAGCACGTCGGCCTTTGCCACCGCGCCTTCGCTGTATTGCGCCTCGATCAGGCGGAGCTGCTGGCCGGACATTCGCACCGCGCTTTCGGCCACGTCCAAAAGATTCTTCCGTTGCAGCACGTTGTAATAGGCTTCCGTGGTCTGGTACTTGACGGTCTGCTTTGTGTTTTCCAGCGTGAGATCGGCGGCAGAAAGGCCGTGCCGCCGCGCCTTGATGTTATTCTCGATGCGCCCGCCGGTGTAAAGGGGAAACTCGGCGGAAACCGTATTGGCATAGGTGTAATGGTAAGGGTCGCTGATAAGCCCCCTTGCGTAACGGCTGCGATTCAGCAGGTAATTCGCCCCGCCGATGGTGCTGGCGTTGGAGCGCCAGTTTACCGAAAAACCGGAGGCGCGGCGGGCGGCGGACAGCTGCCATTTCGCCGTGCCTTTTCCCGCCTCGGCGGCCTCAATGCTCTTGTCCCGGGCGAGCGCCATGCCGACGCTTTCGGAAAGCGACAGCGGAACGGCGGCCTCTCCCGCGCCGGAGCATAAGAGCAAAGCGCCGACCGCCGCCAGCAAAAATTTTTTCTTCATAAAAAGTGTACTCCTTTATACTTATCTCAGACCAAAATTTTAAATGAAAATTTTGACCTGAGATACGCCTGCTTCGCAGGCTACATTTGCGCCTACGGCGCAAATGCCGTCTCATGCACTCTCTGTAAAGATTTAAAAATCTTAACAGAGAGTAGTATTATGCCACTTGCCGTTTCACCAGCTCGGCGAAAATGCCGCCTTTTTCCACCAGCTCGTCAAAGCCGCCCTCTTCCGCCACGCGCCCCTCGTCCAAGACAATCACCCGGTCGCAGCCCCGGATCGTCGAAAGACGATGGGCCACGACAATCCGCGTCGCTTTCAGCCGGTCAAGGCTCTCGGTGACGATGGACTGGGAGCGGTTGTCGAGGGCGCTGGTCGCCTCGTCGAAAATGAGTATCGCGGGTTTCCCCACGAGGGCGCGGGCGATGAGCAGCCGCTGCCGCTGGCCGCCGGAAATATTCGAGCTGCCCTCGCTGATGACCGTCTGCATTCCCATGGGCATTTCGGCGATGTCACCGGCGATGCCCGCCGCCTCCGCCGCTTCCCATGCGTCGTCCTGGGTGAGAAGCCGCGTGCCGACGATGTTCGTAAAAATGTCCCCGGTCATCAGTTGCCCGTTTTGGAGCACCACGCCCATTTGGGTGCGGACCGAAGGAAGCGACAGCTCCGAAAGATCCTGCCCGTCGAAATAGACCGAGCCTTTCGACGGTGTCTCGAAGCCCAAGAGGCAGCGCACCAGTGTGGATTTCCCGCAGCCGCTTTTCCCCACGATGGCCACATTTTCCCCGGCCCGGACGCGGAAACTGATGTCGTGCAGCACCTCCTCGCCGCCCTCGTAGGCAAAGGAGAGGTGGCTGACTTCGATGGCGCCGGTCAATGCCTCGGCGTCGGTCTTGTCGGCGGTGCTTTCCGGCACTTCGTCGAGAATCGGCTTCAAGTTTTCGATTTGGGGCTGGATGCCGAAAAACAAGGTGACGAAGCCCATGACCTGCCCGATGGTGCCGTTGAAGGAAGAATAAGCGGCGCTGAACGCCATGAACTGGGCATAGGTGATGATCTCCTGCGCGGATTTGCCGCCCGCATCCCCGTTCCCGTATACGGCGATATAGTAGAGCAGCATATTGAGCACGAAGGGCTGGACACTGGAAATGATCGAGGTGTAATTGTTCAGCCAGCGAAGTTTCAGTTCCCAGTTCCAATGCCTGCCGAAGTCCCGGCTCCAAAGCCGGTACGCCTGTTCCTCCGCGCCCTGCACGCGGAACTTCGCCAAGCCCGCGAAAATCTGCTGCACCGTCCCCGCCGATTGGTTTCCGGCCTCGATGATTTTCCGCTGATAATCCAGCACCCGGCGAAAGACGAACGCCTGAAAAAGAAAATACACCAGCCAGACCGCCACCGCCGCCGCCGTCAGCTTCAGGCTGTAATAGCACATGAGACCCACGCTCCAAAAGGAGCAAAAAAAGCCGAAGACGGTGCCGACAAATTCGCCGGAGACGATGCCCTTGATGGCGGAAAGGCCGCCCATGCGCCCCGCCAGCTCGCCCACGGTGTAGCGGCGGAAAAATTTCGTGGGAAGGGACAGGAGCCGCCCCCAAAGCGCCGCCTCGGAACCGATCTCGATTTTCGTCTCGATGCGCATGACGGCGACGGAGCGCACGATGGAAAGGGCCGCCGTAGTGAAGCTGGTGACCATCAGCGCTTGGGTGACGGTGGCCAGCCCTTGCCGGTCGAGAATCGGGATGATGTCCTGAAAGACCGTTTCCGTGATTACGGGCGACACCAAGGGAATCAGCCCCGCCACGATGCTGGTGAGGAGAATCGTGCGGTAGTCCGCTTTCCAGCACTGATGAAACATGAATTTCAGCAAATCCAAGATTTTCAGCGCGCGGGCGGGAAACCCGGCGTAGCAGGCGAAGGCGTCTTTGGCGATTTGCTTCGCCGTCTCGTCGTCAAGCAAAATCCCTTCGGGATGCGCCGCCGTGACGGCCCTGTACCGCTCCGGCGACTCCGGGATCAGCGCGGCCAGCCGTTTTTCCTCTCCCCAGTAGCCCACCATGACGCCGAGGTCGTTTTTGTGCCAGCCCTCCGGCAGCGTCACAAGGCGAAGCTGCATATTGCCCTTTTGGGCGAGGCGGCGGAGCAAGCCCACCGAGTCGAGACGTTTCGCCATATCGGCGGAGACGTTGATGGATTCCGTGGAAATCCCCATGGATTTTGCCGCCTCGGACATGACGAAAACGGCGTCCCCGGCGTAATCGCCCGCGTCCTCGTCGGCCTCATAATGCAGCGGCTCCTCGCCCAACAGATCGCGGATGGAATTTTCCACCATCCTCTTTTTCCCGAACGCCCGTGCTTTCACGCGACGGGCGAGCCGCTTGTCCTCCGCGCCGAACTGCATGCCGAGGAGCATGGCAAAAATCTGCTCGCTCTCGGCAAATTCCGCCGTCAGCGCGTCTTGTCCCTCGGCGGTTTCCAGCACCGAACCGTCCCGCCAAGAGCGGAGGATGTCGTCGCCCTTGTCGGCGAGAAGGCGCAGCCGCGGAATTTCCCCGAGATGCCGGAACCATGTCTTCATCAGCGGCTTTAACGTCTCCGGCGATTCCCCGGCGAAGGAAAGCTCCGATAGCTCCGTATCCTCATCGGCGTAGAGCATCACAGCAATCTCGCCGAACTCGTCCAAGGCGGGAAACGCCGCCTCCCCCGCGCCGATTTCCGTCAGGAAAAACTGGCGGTACGAGGACTCGCTTCGTGAGTCCCTGCATACGGGAGCCGCTGATTCGCTTCGCTCATAAGCGGCCCCAAGATACGATGAACCGCCTCCCGCTGTGACAGCGTAGGCTTCCAGATGGCCCGAAAGGACTTTTATGAATTTGTCGTCTTCCCGCAGTTCCAGCCTGTCTCCGGCGTTTAACTTCATATCCATAGCCCTTTCGTCACTCTTCACTCTCTTCCGCTCTTTCCCCCGACGCGCTTTCCTCTATGAGCCTTCGATAGGGGCCGTCATGCTGCATCATGTCCCGATGCTTGCCGCGCTCCACCACTTCGCCGCGCTCCAGCACGATGATTTCGTCCGCGTCCCGGATGGTCGAGAGGCGGTGCGCCACGATAAGGCAGGAACAGCCGCGACGACGGATGTTTTTCAGCACGATTTTTTCCGTGATGGGATCGAGGGCGCTGGTAGCCTCGTCCAAAACGAGAAGCGCGGGATTCGTGGCAAGGGCGCGGGCGATTTCCAGCCGCTGCCGCTGCCCGCCGGAAAAGTTCAGGCCGCCTTCCGCCACCTTCGCCTCATAGCCGCCCGGAAGCTTCATGATGTCTTCATGGATGCAGGCGTCCTTCGCCGCCTGCCGGATGTCGCTCTTCGCCACGGAGTCGTCGAACAGGGCGATGTTTTCCGCCACCGTGCCCGTGATCAGGAAAATGTCTTGGTCCACCGCCGCCACAGAGTTCAATATGACGGCGCGGGGAATCGTTTCCCTCGGCTGCCCGTCAAAGGCCACGGTCCCGCTCCATTCTTGGTAAAGGCCCGTGACGATTTTCGCGAGCGTCGATTTTCCGCTGCCCGAGGCCCCCACCACGGCCACCCAGCCGCCGGTTTTTATCCGCATATTGAAATCTTTCAACAGCGGCTTTTCCAACGGGCTGTAGCCGAAATTCACATGGGAGAGGGCCAGCTCGCCGGAAAGCCGGTCCCTCGGGAACGTCCGCCCCTTGTCGTCCTCAGGAAAATTCAACGCGTCCACTTTATAGCGGCGCACGTCGTTCAGCCGCTGCATCTGCATTTCCGTGGTTTGCAAGGAACTGCCGAGGCCCACGAGGGCATTCACCGGCGCCTGAAAGCTGCCCATGAGGTTTTGGAACGCCATGAACATGCCGGCGGTCATGGCCCCGTCCATGATGGAAAAGCCGCCGAAGGTCATGATCAGCGCGCCGTTGATGCCGCCGAGAAGCGTCGGCAAGAGCGTCACCGAGAGCTGCCACATGGCGGTTTCCTGGGAGGCGGACAGCACTTTCGTCTGGTAGCCCGCCCACTTCGTGAAAAAGTCCGCTTCGTCGCCGTTGGCCTTGATCGTCTCGATCATGCGCAGGCCGTTCATGGCGACACCGTAGGCTTTGCCCGCGTCCTGCTGGATGCGCATATTGAGGTCCGTCAAGTGCCGCCGCATGGCGAAAAACAGGATGATGCCCACAGAGCTGAAAGCCACGCCGATCAACGTCAGCATCACGTTGTACTGGAGCAGCAGCAAGAGGTAAAACACCGCCACGAGAAGATCCAGCACCGCCGTTGCCGCCGGGCCGGACAGCACCCCGGCGATGGCCTCGTTAAAGCCCACGCGCCCCGCCACTTCCGCCGCGTACCGCTGGTGAAAGAACTGCATCGGGAGCCGCAAAAGATGCCAAAAATAACCGGAGGAGTCGGCCAGCGTCAGCTTCCGCTGCCAAGCGGTGAGCACCACGGCCCGGAGCAGGCTCATGACGCCGGAAATGATGAAGGAAAAAGTCATGGCGAGACAAAGATTGAACATCCAATCGGGATGCTTTTTCGTCAAAATGTCGTCCATGAAAATCTGGCTCATCACCGGAGAGGCGAGGCCAGGGATAATGGCGCAAAGCTCCAAAATCAAAATGAAGACCGCCGCCCATTTGTCCTCTTTCAGTTTGCCCCAAATGTCCTTGAAGACGTTGTACCGCTTTCCCTCCGGGCGGAACCCCTCGCCGGGGCGCACCATGAGGGAAACGCCGGTGTAGGAAGTGCGGAATTCATCCAGCGGCACGGTACGCCGCCCCATGGCGGGGTCGTTCAGATAAGCGGTGTTCTCCCGTATGCCCTCCAGTACGACAAAATGGTTGAACTCCCAATGGATGATCAGTGGAAATAAATTTTTTGTTTTCGGGATTTGCTTGAGGATGTCGTTCACCGTCCAGCGGTAGCCGTTGGCGACGCAATGACGCCCCCGCGCCGCCTTGAGAACCGAGCTCGCCTTCGAGCCGTCCCGGTTCACGCCGCACTCCTGCCGGAGAAGTTCCAGCGGAATCCAGAGCCGGTAGTGGGCCAGCACCATGGCGAGAGCCGCCGCGCCGCACTCCGTGGCCTCCATTTGGAGCACCGTCGGGACCTTCACTCTTGACCCGTCGCCCGTGAAAAAACGCCGTTTGACTCGTTCGATTACGCCCATAGGCTCACCTGTTCCTCAGCCATTGGCTCAATTTGTGGAACACTTTTTCAATCGGCGGCTTCCGCTCGATGATGATGCTGCCCGTGCAGAAGCTCCCCGCCGTGACGGGCTTGTGTTCTCCCACTTGGGAGGTCCAAAGATAGCCGGACTTGGAATTTTCGTCCTTCACCAAGTCGAAAGCGACCTCCATCACCGCGCTCTGCTGTGCGTTGACAATCCATTGGGCCAGTTGTTCGTTTCCCAGCCGCTTTTGCATGGCCTGCATGGGGATCGGGTATTGGGAAACGGACCGCACCGTGCCGAGCAGGCTGCCGGACTGGGAAACATCCACGCCGTTGGGAGCGAGCTGGATCGTCATGCCCGGCTCCACCCGCTTGCCTTGCGCCACGGGAATGTAAAGAATCCCTTTGAGGTCCTTCCGTCCGCCGGTGAGCCGGAGAGTGCAGACGGGCGTCCCGCCGCCGATGACCCGGCCTTCCTCCACCAAAATCTCGTCCACAATGCCCGCCTGGCTGCTGTAAATATACTCCGAAGCGTTCTTTTGGCTGCGGCGCATATCGTACTCCTGCACCCGGTTCATGGCGTCCCGGCCGCTTGTGGCCAGCTCCGGCCCATACTGTGCCATGCGCGTCGCCGCGCTCTCCTGCGCCTGCTCCACATGGGCGATGCGCTCGCCCTTTTCCACCTTGTCGCCGGAATGGACGTAAATTTTGTCCAGCTTGCCGCCGGACACGGAAGTCACGTTCACGACGCCGCCTGTATCCATGATGAGCCCCATGCCGTCGGCCTTCACGGTGAACGAGCCGAAAATCGACCAGAGCACCACGGCGAAGAGCATCACCGCCACCGCGATGAGGCCCATCCAACTGATGGGCGCGGTAATCGGAAGCACCGTGTCCAGCTTTTCGGGTGAGCGCATCTTGTCCAGCGCTTCCTGGCTGAAGATTTCCTTGCCCCTTTGCCCGTGCTGCGCCGCCACGCTTTTCGTTTCCTCCGCCATCAACGTTCACCGCCTTCGATGCTCACATTCGCCTTCGCGCCGTCCGCGAGTCCCTCGAAGCCCTGCACCACCACAATGTCCCCTTCGGAAAGGCCGGAAATGATTTCAATATATTCCCCGTCGTCGGCGCCGGTCTCCACGTCCCGCCGATGGATGATTCCCTCCCCGTCCACGGCGAACACCTCGTTCTTGGCAGCGTCCGTCATGGCGGTCATGGGAACGGCAAGGCAATCGTAAGGACGTCCCGCCCGGACGGACACGTTGTTGTATGTGAGCGGCTCCAGGACCCGCGCCCGGTTGTCGATTTCGTAAAGCACCCGGCGCATCCCCGCCGGCTCCGTGAGCGGCGGCGTGATTTCCTTGACCGTGGCGACGATGTTTTCCGCGCTGCCTTGGTTTCCCGCCGCGTACTCGGTGTCGTAGGCTTTTCTCATGGCTTGCTCCGGAAACGTCACCGTCAATGTCGCGCCCACGGACAAATGACGCGTGTGCTTGTCCTCCAAGGTCACGGAAAAGAGCAGCCGGTCGAAATTCCCCACCAGCGCCAGCGGCGTGCCGCCCTGCACATAGGAACCCACCCGCTGGTAAATAAGCAGCACGTTGCCGTCCACCGGGGAGGCGACGCGTTGGCGCGCCTCCTGCACCACAAACTGCTCCCTCTGCGCCTCCGCCTCGGCGAGCGCCTCCTGCGCCGCCGCGTACTGGGCTGCCGCCGCCTCATATTTTTCCTTCGAGGTGGCTTCCTTCGCCATCAGCCGTTCCTGCCGATGAAAAGCGTTGCTGGCTTGGGCGAGGGACGCCTCTGTGCGGCGGACATTGGCGGTGGCCTGCTGGATTTTGAGGTCGATTTGGTCGTTCTCCAGACGCAGCAGCACGTCGCCTTGGCGCACGGCGCTGTTTTTCGTCACGTACCACTCGATGATGCGCCCGTCGATGAGGGCCACGGCGTCCGCCATATTCTCGCTGTAAAGCCGCACCGCGTCCATCTCCGCCTTGGGACGGAGGGCGCGCTTCTCCGCCCGCGCCCCGGAGAGGCTCAGCGCCCGCTCGTCCATGCGACGGGCGATCTGCTTCTCGTCGCTGACGTTCAGCCAAGTCCCGTAAGCGACAAGAGCCACGGAGAGGGCGAGAATCACCCCGATGCCGATGAAAAAGTACCGCTTCATCGCGCGTCACCCCCGGGCCAAAGCCCGCACATCTTTTTTTCGCGCGCAAAAAAGAGGGCGAGACAAAGCTCTCCCTCTGAAACAAGCAATATAAAATTAGAATCAAAAGAAAAATTACAAGAGAGTGCCCCTCCCCCGCGAACTTTTGTTTTCATCCATAAAGCCTCCTCCGTTATGCTGCCTGTTCGTCCTTCCTTGTTTATCGCGGCAGTTTTTGATTTTTATCGCACGCGGATAGCGCCTATATTTTCCATTACGAGATACCCTTATTTTATGCGGCTTCCGTTTCTCATCATACCACAAAAACGGGCGAAAAACACCCTCTTTTTATTTTTTTATTACGTTTTTATTACGCTTTTTGCCCCTCAAAGCCTTGAAAATACTGGATTCCTTTTCCAAGCCTTGCCACACATGGGATAGAAAAAGGCGCGGGCTTGATAACCCGCGCCTCCTGCATCGGAAAAAGAAGCTGTTTCTATTCCACCAAATAGGCGCCAATGGTAACAAACAACTGCAACACAGCTTTGTTATAGATCGCGCCCGTCGTGACTAAAACCTTCATGGCGTCGCCCGTATCGTCGAACGTGTTCACCGCGATTCTCGCCTTTTTCAGCGTTTCCGGGTCAGTCAGTCCGGCCTTGTGGCACTTCTCCACCCATTGATTTTTGATTCGTGCTTTCATTTCTCGGACACCTCCCGCAGATCGAGAACGCGCCCGTTGTTCTCCATGATGACCTTCGCGCAATCCGCGAAAACTTCCGACCAGTGCCGGCCGCTGTCAATGTCCATTCCTGCAACGAGCTGGCGCCCGTCCTCGTCAGTATAAAGGCATACGATGATATTTTCCTTAGTCATGATTGATAATCTCCTTTCAGTCTGATAAACTGTAAGGGCAGGGGTTTTCTCCTGCACCTTCGCCCGCGTTCCCTTCCTCATAGTCTACATTCTGCCCGAACCAGTCAAGCAGGGAAGGGATATCCCCTTTATCCCCGACATTTTGCGCCATCGTTTCAACAATGCCTTTCCAATCCTTCCGTGTATAGGCATCCATGAGCCGCGCTTTCATTTGATTTTCTTTCATGCCAAATTCCGCCTTTCTTTTCGGGCGGCCTTGTGGTACAATCAGAAACGCACAAGGCATCCGCCTTTTGTGTGTCAGCCCTTGCGCGGGGGAGTTTTGCCGACTGTGCCCGCGCGGGGCTTTCGCTTATTCTTCGCCCGTTTCGACGGGCTTTTCTTTTTGCCGCTTTTTTTCTGCTGCTACCGCTTCCGCATGTATTTTGTCGATACCCTTCACGATCACTTTTGTTTTCGTGGTATCAAGCAGCGCGGCGGCCTCATCTAGCCGCGCCTTTTCCGCATCCGATAATTTCACCGTTAGGGAATTAACGCGCGGGGCTAAACTTGGCGGCCTGCCGTTTGGATTGCCTTTTGTCATATAATACCCCCTTTCATGCTTTCATTATATAAAATATCATTACGTTTGTAAAGGGCTATTTTATTTATATATAATTGTTTTTAGTTTTTATTTGTAAATATGTTTAATACTTCCGATAACTAATCATTATCGGAACGAAACACAATTTCGTCGAACACTTCCCGCCTTACTGCCACAAGGCTTTTCTTTCCTGCTTGTTTTGCGTTCGTATGTTTTGTTTTGCTAATTGATAACAAGTTTCAAAATAAAACCGAACACGAACAAATCATCACGATTCAAAAAGGCAGGCGCATTAAAACGCCTGCCTGTCCTTTTCCTGTCCATTTTTGCCACTATTGCGAGAGAAGCCCGTGAAGGGTAGAAAAATCGCTTGCCCATTAAGGATATGCGAGGCCTACTTTTCGTCGCTCTGCGGCTCTCTCTCGCGGTCAGGATTCCTCTATTACGGCGTGCAATAGTTCCGCTGCAAGACGTACCGCGAAATTCTTATCCATTGTCGCGGTCAGCTCCTGCCCCTCGTCCTCGATCTTCATAATGATATTATCCGCCGATCTGCTTATTATGATTCCCTTGTCCATAGTCCGGCCTCCTCTGCGTGAATCATGATTCTTTCTCTTATCCAACGTAATATAGTAAGCGCATCACAAGCCGGAGCCAGGACCTTTTCATCGTCGACCAGCTCCCAAATACTTCTCCCGAAATAGTCCTCTCTGTCCTGCTGATAGATCGCTTCCCATGTGTTCAGAATTATTTCAGGACGTTGGCACTGTTGCGCCTCCTGTCTCACGGCATCAATTACTCCTAGCCATTCCTCCGGCCTATATACCGCTTCACCTATAGAGCAAACAACACACTTTATCTTTTTCGCCCTATGAAGTACTGCTGAAACTGTCCTATCACTTATCTTGTTTTGACCTCCGGTCGGTTCGTCCATACGAGAGCACCCATAAAGAGAATATTCTTCTTTGGCCTCCTGGACGCCGGCCCTGATCTCGTCCTCGTGATAGAGGATAAAATCGACGAATGAAATATAAAACCTTTTCCTTCGGCGCATTGTCCCCCTCCCTCAAACAGATAAAGAGAAAGTGCTACCTATTCGCCTTTGTCGCTCCAACAAAAATTAAAAGTGGCAGGCTGACCGTTTGCCCCGGAGAGCTCGTTCTTTTGGATATAGAGCGCGTCCATGCGGTTCAAAATGTCGATAGCTTTTGTAATATCGGAGACAGAGTTTTCTTTGTCTCTCAATATTGCGGTCAGTTTAACTCTACGCTCAAAAGCGTCTGCAATTATTTCTTTGTCCAAGTCCTTCCGCAGCTTGGCGAGATGCTCCTGCACATTATCATTTCTTAACAGCCTGGAAGCGCAGACAGCAGCAGCCGCATCAGACCGCGGGGCATATCCTGCGGCCTTATATGCCGCCGTCGCGTTTCCTGTCCGCAGAAACTCAAGGCAAAATTTCGCTTGTTTCCGTTCCATGTTCCGACACCTCCCTATACCATAAAGCCCCCATTGAAGGGGGCCTATGTCAAAAAGAAAGGGTATGAGTTTTATTCCGCCTGAATCGGCATGAGCCGCTGTTTCTTTTCGTTATCGTTGTAGAACAAGGCGTCCCGCACATCGTCAGGCGGTCTCTTTTGTCCATAACGCCAACCAAAGCGAGGCGGTTCTTTCTCCCTGTTGTAGAAGATCGTGTCCGCCGCCTGTTTCAGCTTCTTTTCCTCGTCCGTCATTGTGGACCACTCCTCCTTTCTTTTTTGTTTATGCGCGTGCTTTGTCTTTTCAGACAGGCCAAGAAAGCAACACGCAAGCTCCTGACAATAGCCAATAAGAAAGGATTTACGCAACCTCAGTATTCAAAATAGATTCGCATACCATGACAGGCACTCCGAAAAGGTGCGGCCTGATCTTTCCCTTAAAGGAGAAGTACTGCAGGGAACCTCTAAAAACTCCACCCCGTTTCCATGCTGACATGGCATAATGGCAAC
>CAMVJN010000045.1 GCA_947167825.1 uncultured Selenomonadales bacterium
GCTGCTCATGGACTCTCGATCCCTGCGGCGCGACGTTTTATTTCAATATGTTGAGCCTTTCGGACGATCCCTATGCGCCGGTTTACACGGCGAGCCTGACTTTCGACGTCAACGGCTTCTGCTTCAAGGAAAAATACCGCCATGCTCCCGCGCAGTGGTGCATGGAGATTGAGCCGCGGACGCCGATGCGGGTTTTCCTCGGCGATTCCATCTTGAATACGATCGAGGTCAAAGGCGACGTCAACGGTATCCATATCATTCGCGGAGGCGCGGCAGCTACTGGGCATGACGGCCTTCGCGACAAGGAAGAGACGGTCTTCACCGATCACGTGCGGTCCAACGGTATTCATCCCGTGCTTGTGAAAATGAGGGACGGACGGAAATATCTCTATGTGGACACGTTGATCGCGCCAACGCCGGAGGACTACGAGAAAGGCTACGACGCGCAGAAAATGACCGAGCTGGAAAATCGGCACGAGCTGCGGGTCTATGACTTGACGGGCGGCGAGATTCGCCGCGTCGAGTGCAGCAGCGATTTTACCCTGCGGAACGAATTGATTTTCGAGGAGTCGACGCCGAAGGAATGGTTCGTGATGACCGATCCGGAGAATTTCAAGCTGAACGTGACGGACGTGTCGCTGCAAGAAGCGCATCGTCGCTGCCGTGTAGGCGCGGACGGCGCGCCAGAGGTCATCGAGGCTATACAGTAGCAGGATTGAAAGGAAATTTGTTATGAGCACGACGAAGAACAATCCCCTTGCCGTCTATTGCTCCTACTGCGGGGCGCCGGCGGAGTACGACATCGTGCATCAGGAGTACCACTGCGGGTATTGCGGCGGCACCACGGACATCCACGAGCCGGTGCAGCGGCTCGGTGAGTGGCGGGACGCCCGCAAGAAGGAAGTGCTGCGGGACAAGAGCGTCGCCGAGGAAAAATGCGTCTGCCAGAACTGCGGCGCGGAGGTCGTGATTCCCCAGGGCGAGGCCATGGGAAACTGCGAGTTCTGCGGCGGCAAGTTCGCGCGGCGGGCCTTTGCCGCCTCGGAGCTGCCCGAGGTCATCATCCCCTTCGTGCTGACCGAGGACGAGGCTCGGGCGCAGCTTCAGGAATGGGCGCAGAAAAACCAGAAGCAGGACGAGGCCAAAACGGTGCTGGCGTCCATCAGGAACCTGCGCGGCTACTATCTGCCCTACGAGCTGATCCGCGGGCCGGTGAGCGCCGAGGCGGAGCGCATGGAAACCTTTTCCGACTACAAATATCATGTGGGCGGCTTCCTGAACGGCCTCGCGGTCAACACCTCGAAGCAGCTGGACAATCTCGTGCTGGACGCCATGGAGCCCTTCGAATGGACGGCGGCGCGAACCTTCGAGTTCGCCTTCATCGCGGGCCAGCGCGTCAAGCTCTCGGACATCAACGCGAAACAAACGGAAGAGCGGGTGCTGGAGGAAGTCAAAGAGGGCTTCCGTCCCGACGTGGAAAAGCAGCTGCAGACCACGGGCATCACGATGAGAATGCACGCGGGGGACATCCTGCGCCTGCCCGCATTGCTGCCCGCCTATGTGCTGAAGATCGGCCCGGTGCTGGCGGTGGTCAACGGCCAGACGGGACGCGTCGCCGTTTCCAAGACGAAAGAGGAAAAAGTGATGTCGTGGCTGATCGAGCCGACGGTCATGACGCTGCTTGTGTCCTTCCTGATGTGGCTCTGGCAGCCGAACATCGAGCTGGCGGGCATGACGGCGGTGGTCTTCGGCCTGATTTTCTTCACGGCGTTCAGCGACGGGCGCGGCGAAGAATTCCGGCGCGTTGTGTTCAAGTCCGAAAAGAGCCGCGCCGAGCGGGTGCAGTCGAAGCTGAGCGTCACGCAGGGCGAGGATACCATAGAGGACACGACGACGAAAGCGGTCTTCATGGAGCCGGTGAACGGCGAGATAGTTCCGGTCACGATGGCTTTCTATACGCCTTTCCGCATCATCATGACGCTTCTCGGCGTCATCGTGTTCAACGGGCTGCCCGCGATCTGCGCGTGGATGCTGGACTTCGACGGCGTCGCCCAATACCAGTACAACGGCGCCTGGATGGTGCTCACTGTTCCCATCACCATTATCCTCTGGATTGCCGTCGGGCGAATCCGCGTCTACAATTACCCGGTCTTCCGGATGATCCTGCCCGACGGGAAGACGAAGCCCGTGAAGTCGGACAATGCGCGGAGCAGTTCCCTCTGGGCCACGATCAAGGATCTGAAAGAGATAGCGGGCTGGGGACCGCTCCTGGCCGTGGGCGGCTTCCTGCTGTTCATGTTCCTCGGCACGCTGGCCGCAATACTGATGCCGGATTGATAAGGAAGTGCTGCACAAGTCCGTCCGAGAAACACTCCACTGGACTGTTCCTCTGTCAGTGCTTTTTCCGCCATGCTGCGTCAAAGCACTCTCGACGTAGCGCTGCTACGACTTCGAGCGCTTTTCCTTGCCTGACGAAAAAATCCCTCGACAGAATCACGAACTGCCTTGTCCATCACTTCCTTGACGGGAGAGATTAAAATGAAACTTGCTAAAATTTTTGCGTTGCTTGCGGTCGGGGCTGCGGCCTTTTCTGCCACGGCTTTCGCCGCGCCTTATGAATACGGGCTGGAACTTGTCGCGCTGCAGAACAGTCCCGTCGTCAACAACATCGACTTCGCTGACGCGAAAGCGAAGAACGCCTGCTTTTGCGTCAGCGACATGGACGGCAACGGGTGGCTGGAATTCACCATCGCGAAAATGGATGAGGCCGGGATGTATCTGGATTATGTGTGCTATGAATACGATTCGGAGAGCGAGGACGGCTGGAAGCCAATCGAGATCAGGCCGCCGGAGGCCGGGTTTAGGGCGAGGTTCGTTGGGATGGCGGGCGAAAACAAGTTGACGGCCTATCGCGTGATTGATGAGAACAATCGCGAGGAGCGCTATTATCATATCGACACGTCTTACAGGAAAACGAGCATTCCCCGGCTTCGGGACGGGGAATATATCGTAGCGCGGCAGCTTGTCAGCAAGTCGAACCACATGATTTTCACCTATCTGGCCGCCACGGAGCAGGGCGTCATTAAAGATTCCGAAACCCAGCCGGGAATGCTGCGTTTTACGCCGGAAAAATATACGGACCCGAACGGCATGGAAATCGATAAGGAAGCCTTTGAACGCTCGGCGGACGTGTATATGGCGAATGCGGAGAAGGCAGAGGCGACTTTCTTTTGGATTCCCGTTGCGGAACTGGAAAAGGCTGTCGGCCTCGGACGGGACGAGACATGGGAAGTGCTGCAAAAATCATGGCAGGGGTTCCGTTTCGGCGACGTGCCGCAGGGATACGATCCGACGGGAAACGGCCCGTCGGTAGTGTACTGATACGGGGAGGAATCCTATGCTGAAGAAAAAAATTGCTGCCGCAGTCCTCGCCGCTTTTTCTCTTTGCGCCGCGCCTGTTTCGTTTCCGTCGGCAGCGCCCGTTTTGTCTTCCGCCGTCTGTGAATCGGCGCCGTCCTATATCGACGAGAGCCTGCGGCCGATCCAGCCGACGGTGACGATCTGTGACTGCGTCGATACGGACGGGGCGGGCGGCGAGCTTTTGCGCACCCGATGGAACAGCGTCGACGTCGGCGCCCAGCCGGAAGAATTTTCGGCGCTCAGGGACGCGCTCCGTCAATACAACGAAGAAACGGCATGGCGGGCAGTGGACACGCGCAAGAATATGACGGGCACGGCGACGGCGTTTCGGGACGACATGCGAAAGGCGGGCGCACCGTTTTACCCGCTGCGCAGCGAGACCGACGTTTTCATCCGCCGCGCCGACACGCTGGCGTTCAGTTTCCTGGAAAGCACATGGCATGACGGAGGTTACGGGGGCAGCGCGTATTTCGTCGGCGCGAAGACTTACGACGCGCGGACGGGAAAGGAGCTTTCCTTGTCCGATGTGTTCGCCGACCTCGGCGAATTGGCGGGCGCGATTGACACGCAGCTTCGCCGAGACTATCCTGACGCGCCGTTCATGGCGGACGGCGGCCTTGCCGTGATGGCGGCGGTGGACAAGCTCGCTCGCGAGGGGCGGCTTTCATGGACGCTGGATCCCTGCGGCGCATCCTTTTATTTCGACGGTTCCACGATGGACGAGATCAAGGGTGTTTACACCTCGACGATCCTCTTTGACGAAAGACCGGAGCTTTTCAGGGACGAATACCGCCGCGCTCCGAAATCTTACTGTATGGAGCTTCGCCCATGGCTACCTGTGCGTACTCTCTTCGCCGACGGCAGCGGTACGGCGCTGCAGGTACAGCAGATCGTATCGGGTAACGAAAAGCTGACCGTTTTCTGCGGCGGCGTGAAGTATATTGAGCAGGGTTTCGCCCGGGACGTCAAGGCCACGCTGGTGAGCCTTGCTGACGGGCGGCGATACATCTACGCCGATATCCTGTCCGACGACAGGGAATATGAAACGTATATCTACGACCTGAACGGCGACGCGATTGTGCGCGTCCCGACAGAGCGAACGATGACTCGACATGCGGCCGTCCGCGCCGCTGAGCCGGGAACGCCGGGGGAAAATATCTTTTACATTCTGTCCGATCCGGAAAATTTCCTGATCAACGATCTCGATACGCCGAAAAACCTTCGCCCGCTCCGCGGCTGCCGCGTCGGTGCGGACGGCGCGCCGGAAGCGACATGGGTGCAGGGCATGGGATAGTGAGATGGGAAAACAGCGGTAAAGAAAGGATGATATGTAGTGAATCGAGTACGAAAAACTATCGTCATGACACTGGCCGCTCTCATGCTGGCGGTCTGGAACGGCCTCGGAATGGCGGCTCCGTCGGCGCAGCAGCCGGTCGTCGCAGAGGGACTCGCCAAGATCGCCGTCGAGGGGACAACCGATCTTCCGGGAAACTTCTACCTTTCCTTCGTGTTCAGCCGCAATTTGATCATGCTGGACGGAAAAGGCAATATCGTATGGTCGAAGCACGAGGAACAGCCGAATGAAGGCGCGAATACCGGTTGGTGGGATTTCAAGAAGCATGTGGTGAACGGCAGGACCTATTACAGCTACCATGACCAGACGGGCGCTTACGACAATTACGGGCTTACCGGCTACGCGCCGGGCGAGCGGGTCATTCTGGACGAGAATTTCAACGAAGTGAAGCGGATCACCTTCGAGGCGTCGGACGTCACCGCCAAAGGCGCGCCGCTGGACGGCCACGATTTCCTGCTGCTGGACCTCGACCACTACATCCTGTCCGGCTATATCCATGATACGGTTTACAATATTCCCGGCTACGAACAGGGCTCGAAAGTGGTTTATTCCTACCTGCAGGAAGTCGACCACGGAAAAGTGGTCTGGGACTGGAAAAGCATCGACTATCCGGAGCTTTATTCCCTTTCCGTGACCGATGGGGTGGAATCCGCCAACGACTTCGCGAACGAAAAGACCGACGTACCGGATTATGTGCATTTCAACGCCATGCGTATCGGTGCGAAGGGGCATCTGATCTGCTCCTTCCGCCATCTCAATACCATTTTGTGTCTTGACCGTACCAGGAAAAGCGACCAGATTTTATGGAAACTGTCCGGCGGCGGGGATGAATTCGGCCTTCCTGAAAGCCAGAAAACCTCCTGCCAGCATTATGTAACGGTGAATGACGACTGGATTACGGTTTTTGACAACAACAACCTCAGGAAATCAACCCTTGTCAGGTCTTACGCGGTTGACGCTGACAGTCGGCAAGTGATTGCTGTCCGCTCCTTCGCCTTTCCAGGTAAATTTTCCTACGCCTGCGGCTCCGTCCAGGTCCTTCCTGGGAAGCTCTGCGTAATCGGCTGGGGATGGGCGGTCCGGAATTCGGAATGTATGTCCGTCTATGATTTTTCTAAAGGACAAAAGTTAATGTCCGTCACGCTGGCGAACCCTGAAAATGTTACCTATCGCTGCGTATATTACGATTGACGAAAAAAGCTAATCTTGCCTTCCCCTTTGGGGAAGGTGGCAGCCGAAGGCTGACGGATGAGGCCTTACGTTGCCCAAAATCTCACCCACCGCATTCGCCCGAAATATGCCACTGGCACATTTCGCTCCTCCCCAAAGGGGAGGGCTACATCCGAAGGAGGAACGCCCAATGAAGAAAAACAGATTCGCTGTTTTAGCCGCCGTAATGGTCTCACTGGGCGCGGGACTGTCCGCGCCGCATTGGTTGCCGCCCGCCGCTCCCTTCGCCGCCGTCTGTGAAGCGGCGTCCCATATCGACGAGTCCATTCGCCCGATCCAGCTTGCCGTTAATAATCATCGAATGCTGGACGCCGACGAGCAGGGCGAGCTTCTGCGCTCATCCGAGACCATGGTGGTCTTTACCGGCTCCGCCGTCGCCGAGGGCGTCGAGGAGCTGCAAAAGGCCCTTTGGGCGTATAACAAGGAAAATGCGGAGCAAAGAGCGAAATTCCGCGCGAAATTGGTCGAGCAGGCAAAGGCGGACCGGGCGGAGCGGCAAGCGGCGGGTGCGACTTCTTTCCCCGCCTATCAGGATCTGAACGACGTTTTCATTCGCCGTGCCGACACGCTGACGGTGAGCCTTCTGGAATACAGCGTCAATTACGAGGGCGGCGTTCACGGCATGTCCGGCGTTCGCGGGCGGAACTTCGACTCGAAGACCGGTCGGGAGCTTGCGCTTTCCGACGTTTGCCCTGACCTGCCAAAATTGGCGGAGATCATCAGAACGCAGCTTTGCCGCGAGTACCCGAATGCCTCCTTTGCGGCGAACGGCGCGGAAGCCGTGAATCTCCTGATGGGCGCCGGCAACATCGCCTGGACGCTGGACCCCACCGGCGTGTCCTTCTATTTCAATCCGTATTTGATTGGCAGCTATTCCGAGGGCATTTTCAGCACGACGGTACTGTTTGACGAGCATCCGGAGCTTTTCGCCGAGAAATACTGCCGCGCTCCGAAAGCCTACTGCATGGAGCTTCGCCCGTATATTCCGGTACGGGCGTCCTTCGCGAACGGCGACGTCGCGCAGGTCCGGGTTTTCAGCTCGGACGGCGGCCGGCGGATCAGCCTGAACGGCGCCGTTCTCGACGACTGGGGCGAGACCTATGACCAGCGTCCGGTGCTGGTGAGCCTCGCCGACGGGCGTCGGTATCTGTATGTCGATGGTATTGGCGCGGGGGACGCATGGGAGCGGACGACAATCTATGACATCAACGGCGATCATCCGGTGCCCGTCCCGACGCGGCAGCAGTTCACGCGCCGGGCGGACGTGGACGAGGACTTCGCCGAGGCGGAGCGCGGCCCGATCATGATCGACGAGAAACGGGACAAGGCCTTCTCTGTTATGGCGAACCCCGAGGATTTCTACATGACGCGCCTGAACGAGGCGACGAGCAAAGCGGAGCTCTGCCAGTGCCGCGTCGGGGAGGACGGCACGCCGGAAGTGCTCTGGGTGCAAGGGCAGGAATAAGGAGAACATCATGCGGCACTGGATTCATTACCTCGCGGCGGCAGCCTGGGGGCTGGCGACGCCCGTGCTGATGGGCGAAAGCGTAGAGGAAATTATGGAAGAGTTTCCCATCGGCGCAGCAGCCGCCCCGCGTATGGGGCACCCGACCCCAGTGGAGTTCTTTCTGCTGTTGGGCCTCATCGGCGGCCTCTGTTTCCTGGCGTTCCTCGTTGCCGATCTCTTGAGCGCCGTGTTTTTTCTGCCGAAAGACGGCAAGCGGGCGCGCCATTTTTTCCTCGCGCTGCTGCTTTATATCCCTATCGCCGCCGTCGGCTGGCTGATTCTCGCGTTTTTGGAGAGGTGGATTTTCGCCGTATTTTCCTAAAGGAGGAGGCTATGGAGCTCAAATGGATAGAAGGCGCCGAGATAAGCGTCAGGGCGGAGGACGGCACGGTGGTTCTGTCCGCGAACCGGGAAGGGCTGCTTTCGCTGGCGGGGCATTTCTCCGCCTTGGCGGAAGCGTCGCCGGGAAGCCATATTCATTTTGATGAACATAATTCCCTGGAAGAAAATTCCGTCGAGTTGATTGTGGCAAGATTGGAATGAAAATCCGTTTGTGATAAGACCGAGGTGGTTTTCATGGAAAACGAGATGCCCGCGTTCCGTATGTATGACCTGATTACGAAGAAGAAACGCGGCGGCGAGTTGACGAAAGAGGAAATTCAATACTTTATCATGGGCTGTGTCGCGAACACGATTCCGAAAGAGCAGGAAGCCGCGCTGCTGATGGCGATTTGGGCTCAAGGCATGACGGACGCGGAGACGACGGAGCTGACCCTTGCGATGGAGAAGTCCGGCGAGACGATGGATCTTTCCTCACTGCCGGGGGTCAAGGTGGACAAGCATTCCACCGGCGGCGTCGGCGACAAGACGACGCTGGTGGTCGGCCCGCTGACGGCGGCTGCGGGGTTGACCGTGGCAAAAATGTCCGGGCGCGGCCTTGGCCACACGGGGGGAACCATTGACAAGCTGGAATCGATCCCCGGCTTCCGCACTTCGCTGACGATGGAAGAGTTTTTCGACGGCGTCCGCAAGAACGGCTTCGCCCTGATGGGGCAGACGGGGGAGATGGTTCCCGCCGACAAGAAGATTTACGCGATGCGCGACATTATCGCGGCGGTGGACAGCATCCCGCTGATCGCTTCGTCCATCATGAGCAAAAAGCTGGCTGCCGGGACGGACGTAATCCTTTTGGACGTCAAAATGGGCAGCGGCGCTTTCATGAAGACGCTGGAGGATGCGGAGAATTTGGCGCAGACCATGGTCCATATCGGCGAAGCGGCGGGCAGGCGCACGGAAGCGCTGATCACCGACATGAGCCAGCCGTTGGGTTTCGCTATCGGCAACGCGTTGGAGGTGGCGGAGGCCGCCGAAGTGCTTCATGGGAACGGCCCCGA
The DNA here is from genome assembly GCA_947167825.1 of uncultured Selenomonadales bacterium. Lineage (GTDB taxonomy): Bacteria > Bacillota > Negativicutes > Selenomonadales > Selenomonadaceae > RUG12372. The sequence continues at coordinate 8,906 of CAMVJN010000045.1, forward strand.
AGACGTTCGGGAGGAGAGCCTCATGCTCTCGGCGGAACTGTTGCATCTCGCGGGGCGCGGCACGCGGGACGAGTGCCGGCATGTTGCGGAAGAAACGTTGCGTTCGGGAAAAGCGCTGGAAAAATTCTGCGCGATGGTTCGGACGCAGGGCGGCGATGACTCCGTGATCCGCGATCCGTCGAAATTCGCGCGGGCGCCCGTCGTCCGTGAAGTGATGGCGCCTTGGGACGGCTATATCGTCGGCATGGCCGCGGAGTACATCGGCGGAGTGTCGGTCATGCTCGGCGCGGGCCGCGACGACATAGGCGACGCGGTAGACCCGGGGGCGGGCATCTTGCTGAAGAAAAAGTGCGGCGCACAGGTGAAAAAAGGCGAGGCGATTGCCACGCTCTACACGTCGAAAGAAGACGCGGCCGCCGAAGCGGAAAAGCGTTTCCTCGGGGCGGTTTCCGTAGGCCAAGAACCGCCCCCGCCGCGCAAGCTGGTTTACGCGCGGGTGGAGAAAGACAACATTGTGCGGTATTGACCCCGTAGGGGAAAATATAAACAGGCAAGAAGAAAAGGAGAGGATTTTTCATGCAGAACAGCACCTTGGCAAAACGGATCGCGGCGGGGCTTTTGACCGGCCTTTTCTCGGCGGCTCTCATCACGGGTTGCGGCGGCGGCGGCAAGCCGAGCGGCGGCAGCGGCGGCGCGGCACAAAACAATCCGCCGAAAATCGAGACGCCCGCCCGGGCGCCGGTCTCGACGCCTCCGACCATGACCTTCAAATTCGGCGAGACCGAGGCGAAGGTCTACGAGCTGACGGGCGTCGATCTCAAGAAGATCATCCGCACGAACAAGATCGTGATGCTGGGCGACGACATCTTCTTTCACACCGATACCAAGTATTATGAAGATCAATTGCAGCATGTGAACAAGGTCACCTTGAAGAACGAGACGATTTCCAATCTCGTCGACCTCGGCCCCAGCGGAGATATCCACGAGATGACGACGAACGGCAAGATCGTTCTTTGGCAGTCCAACCGCAAAGCCACCGAGAAGGACAAACTGGTGATTTATGACGGCAAGGAGCCAAAAGTTGCCGGCAAGTGGTCAGGTTCCCCGTCAGGCGACCCGGACTCCGACAATTTCTATGTACTCTGGGGGCATGAGCTGCGGGAGCAGACACTCGAAAACGGGGAATGGAAGATCGGCAAGAAGCTGATCGAGGACTACCAGAAAATCGATCCGGAATTTGGGCGAGTATCCTTCAAGTCCGTCTGCGTCAAAGACGGCGAGATTTATATCCGCTATTTCCTGCCGAAGAAGGACGGCGAGAAGGACGATACGCCGATGCTCATCGCTTTCGATAAGAACGGCAAGGAGCTTCGCCGCTATGAGGGCGTGAAGGATCTGCCGCGCGGCTGGGCCGTCACAGAAAATTATGTCATCCATTCCGGCTCGAAGGGCGACTTCCGCGTTTACGACAGGAAGACCGCAAAGCTCCTGGGGGAGGCGAAGATCGAGATGCGTCCCTTCGTGCTTTGGACGAAGACAGGCAACGACGTGATTGTCTATGACGACCGTGCGAAGAAACTGTATCGGATTGATTTCTGATGTGTGAACTCCCTCCGCCCTTCGGGCACCTCCCTCTATGAGGGAGGCAAAGCAGGCCCCCTCCATGAGGGGGGCAGCGAAGCTGACGGGGGGAGTTTTTAGAGACAATACAGGAGGCGAAATCTTTTGATGACTCTGAAAGGAAAGCTTTTGAGCGCGGCGGCGGCGGCACTGCTGACGGTGTCCTTACTGGCGGGCTGCGGCGGAGGCGGCGGAAACAGCGGCGGCAGCGGCGCGCCGAAAGTCGAGACGCCGAAGACCGCACCGACGATGACCTTCAAATTCGGCTCGCATGAGGCAAAGGTCTACGAGCTGGCAGGCGTCGACCTTCGAAACAACATCAACACATGGGAGCTCGGCGTGTTGGGCAACGACGTTTATTTCCAGTGCGGGCGCAAACCGCCCCACATGGGCAAGGTCACGATGAAGGGCGAGACGATTTCCGACTTTACCGACCTCGGGGAGACGGATGACAACCATACGATCGCCATGAACGACAAAGTGGTGCTTTGGAAAGGGCCGAAAGACGCGCTGGTCGTCTATGACGGCAAATCGACAAAGACCGGCGGCAAGTGGCCGGGACAGCTCCTCACGAAGGTCGGCGGCGGCATCTCCGGGCGTGAAGAATTCTATTTCCTGAACGGCAAGACCT
>CAMVJN010000046.1 GCA_947167825.1 uncultured Selenomonadales bacterium
TTATAACGCCTATTATCAGATTTTGTCTACAGACAAAATCTCCTCAGCGGCGTTTCAACGAGTTATAACAAGTTATAACGAGTTATAATGCCTTTATTCAGAGTTTGTCAAAGACAGTATGCAAAAAAGACGAAGACAATCTTACAAAACAAAAAAGCCTCCCTTGCGGGAGGTTTCTTTGTTTTGCCCACCGTTGGTCAGACGGTGGATAGCCTTGATTAACTCTCTTGAGTAAGTATAGCACATTCCATAAAAAAATGCTATATTATTTTGGGCTCCCTCCTGAAAGGAGGTGAAAGTTTTGGTTGACTCTCTAATACGATTTGCTTTGGCTGTCTTGGCTGGGGTAATCGCGAATGCCGTATGGCAAGCGCTGACGGGTTGAGCCTCCGTCAGTGAATACCTCGATGGCTTGGTCGGCCATGCAGAGGGAGGCGAAAGCCGGAAAGCCGTTCTTCGGAGCGGCTTTTTTCATTCTCACGCGACTTCGTCGGCCTCGGCCATCGCTTCGTCGAATCGCCGGACTACCTCGTCGAACAAGTACATTCCGTCCTCGTTCGTCTGCAAACCTTGCAACTGCAGCGGCACGATGGCCGGCGGATGCTCCAGCGACAGCGGCTCGCGGCCTTGCATCTGCTTCGCGTTTTGGTAGACGAGCTTCAGCGACGCGTATGCTTCCCCGCCCTCGCCGATCCGTTTTTCAATGACGAGCTTCGAACCGATCGGCGTTTTTTCCTCGATGGAGTCATGAAGCGTGTATTCCTCGACGCCCAACGCAGGCAGCACTGTGGCCAGATTTACGTCGTGGCCGCAGAGGAACGTGAAAATCCGCTCTTCCTCCGCCAACTCGTCCCGCATGACGGAAAGCAGCGGACGCGCAAGATGTTTCGCCATCGTCGGCAGATAAAAATACGAGATGATTCCCATATCTTTGACCCGCGAAACGCCTTGCCATTGCTCGAAGGTCAACGCGTGTCCAAAAGCCGCCCTCACCGCGTCTTCAGCCCCGTTCGCTTCGTAATATTGCAGCGACAGTGCGTCGCTGGCGCGTCCCGCCACGCGGAGCGAACCGGTCAACCGCATCGTGTCTATATCAAAGGATAAATCATCCGCCGTGAACGACGTCACGCCGTTTTCCCGTGCATATTCCGAATCCTTGAAATCAATGATTTCCGCAACCAATGCGGCGTCCGACTCCATTCTCTTTCCGATACCCCAGATGCCGCCCAGTGCTTCGACCTCCTCCGTTGTCCGTGCGCGATATTCGTCGCTGATTGCTTCGGGCGTCTTCTGCAGGAACACCGGGTCTGCCTCGTTCAGTCCAAAATGGCGCTCGACGCGGATATCCGCCATCGGCAGCATTCCAGATGCGAAATAGCGGGACGTCGCAATCGTACGCTGATAGGAATTTGCATAGAACCGCATCTCGCCGATCTCCGGCACATAGTTCGCGCCGATCAGCTCTTCGCTTTCCAGCCATTGGCGGAAAAACTGCCCCATGATCGTCTCGAGCTGGGCGCCCTTCATCGAAAGTTCCCCAGGCCCCGCCGTCCAACGGAACCACGAATGCGGCGTCAGCGAATTCACGATGCGGCTGCCGCTTCTCGTGGGCGAACGAAGATTGTGGCGGCTGAGGACCAGCACCTTGGAAAGCCGATACTTCCCATCCCCCTCCGAGGCCAATACCATCCGTTCCGCAAACGTGGACAATACGAGAAAGAAAACGCAAAGCAACAAAACGACTTTGTTTTTTCGCACAGTTTGAACTCCCTTCACTCCATCGCCCGCACGACACGGCTGAAAAGCTTCTCATTCTCCCGCACTTTTTCCTCGCCGCCAAAGACACAGTATGTGTCCTTTTTCATGCAGTCCTCGATAATTGGCGCGAGTGCGCGGATTGCCTTCTCGTCCGTTGACAGCACTTCATCGCGCTCCCGCTGGCGGTCTTCCTGCGTGATTCCGCGCAGATACAGCATCGCGGCAAGGCTGCCTTTCATTTGCGGCGTCAGCGGCGTATCAAGGGTCGAGATGGTTCCGATAATGTATTTCGTCATTTCCCGCTCCGACGCCTTGAAGTTTTTCAAGTAATCGGCAATCTCGTCGTAAACTTGCAGTGTCTCGGCAAGATTCGGGTCGCGGTACGAGGTGAACAGCATCAGGCCGTTCCGTGCGAACTGTGCCGACGCGCCGTAGGCGCCTCCCTGCACACGGAGCCTCGTCCAAAGGTAGCCGTACCGCATGACGGTTTCCAGCACGCGCATAGCGCCGGTGAATTTATAGCCGAGACGGACGTAATTCTCGCCCTTGCCGACGTACTGCACGCGGCTTGACGTGACCAACGCCTCATTTTTCGTTTCGTTTTCCTTCGGCTGCTTCGCCGCCGGATATTCTTTGTCATTCAAAGCATCGAGCATCGGAGCGAGCGCCGCCTCCACCGCCGGATAGTCCTTCTTTTCGACGGTCACGCCGAGAATCAGGCCGCGCTTCGTGAACATTTGCGCAAGAAGCGCCGAAAGTTTCTCGCCCGTCTCTTTCACCCGTTCTTCAAAATGCGCGTCCAGCTCCTTCAGAAAACGGTAATAAGAAAGGTAGCCTTCGTCCTCGAAACGGCTCGCCGGAGCGAAATACGAGCTCAGGCGCACCGCCATGACGCGGTTCGGCGTATTCAGGATCTGCCGTTCCACGCCCGCCAATGTCTGCTTGATCAGCTCGCGCATCCGCTTCGCGTCGGAAAAGCGCGATTTTGTCAGGATTTCCGTCAAAAGCTTCCCAAGTTCCGGCAATTTCCGCACCAGTACCCGCGCCTTGACGACAGTCTTGACGAACCAATCGTCCGTCGTGTTTCCCTTTGTCACCGCCAAAACATCATAATTCAGCCCGCCCGTATGAAGATTCGCAAGATTCGTCAGTTCCGCGTAAGAGTGTTCATCCGTATCCACCGCGCCGAGCAAATCGCAGAGCAGATAGGCGTAATGCTGCTGTTCCGGCGCAATGGAATCGCCGTCGAAAAACAGTGACAGATACGCGATGCCGTTGGTATGGATATCGCTGAACAACACTTTCCGGCCTTTCAAATCCTTTTCTTCCAGCGGCAGCTTGTCCTCCTCCCTGCGGATATCCGACAGCTTCAAAAGCGGAATCTTCTCCAGCATTTCCGGCGAATCCGGCGTCTGCTGGAGCTCTTTCAGCCGCGCCGTCGTCGCAATGATCCCGTCGATTTCCGCCGCGCTCATCGCCGCTTTTTTCTCTGCCAAAAGTTTTTCTGTCGCCGCCTCGCGCTCCGCAGCCATCGTCCGGCTCGGCTTCATCGTGACAAGGACCTTGTGCGGATTGTCCAGCACGCAGCGGCGCAGCATATCCTCAAAAAGCCCGTTGTCCAGCCCTTCCCTGAGCGCCTTGAATTCCTTCTCATAGAAAAGCGGCTCCGCCGGATCGCCGTCATACAGCCAATGAGTCATCACCGCGAGATTGTAGACGAGCCCCTTCGGCGTCGAAGCAAAATCCGATTCCCTCGTCTTAAATTCCAGATAATTGAGCGAGGCTTCCAAAAGCGTCCGGTCAATGCCGTCCTTCACGAGCCGTTCAATCGTATCCATCACAACCTGATAGAACTGCGACCCGTCCTCCGGCTCGGCGTTCGTCACCTCGACCGCAAGATTCGGCTGGGCAATCTGCGCCTCCAGCGCCGCCGTGACATCCTTGCCGATACCCGCGTCCATCAGCGCCTGCGTCACCGGCGCTGCGTCCGTCATGAAAAGCGCGTGAGCCAGGATGCTCATGGCCGCCCGCGTCAGCCGGTCGCCCGCGTCGCAGACGATCATGCCCAGCGCCAGATACGTCTTTTCTTTCGTATCCTCCTCGGCGCCCACCGGATACTCCGCCGTGACTTGCTTCATCGCTTCGAACCGAGGCTGTTTCTTCAGCCTGGAGTCGATCTCCAGCCGCGAGAAATCCGACAGATACGCTTCGTCGATAAACGCCAGCGTCCCGTCAATATCCATATCGCCATACAGATAAATGTAACTGTTCGACGGGTGGTAATATTTTTTGTGGAACGCCGCGAAGCTTTCCTGCGTGATATCGGGAATCTTCTCAGGGTTGCCGCCCGACTCAAAGGCGTACGCCGTGTCCGGATAAAGCCGCTTCAAAAGCTCCGTCTCCAGAAGATCCTCCGGCGACGAAGTCGCTCCCTTCATCTCATTGTAGACGACGCCGCTGTATCGAAGCGGCGCTTCGGGGCTGTCGATCTCGTAATGCCATCCCTCCTGCAAAAGCACCTCGGGCTTGTCGTGCATCCGCGGATAAAACACCGCGTCGAGATAGACGTCCATCAGATTGCGGAAATCCTGCGCATTGCGGCTCGCCACCGGATACATCGTCTTGTCCGGATACGTCATCGCGTTCAGGAACGTGTTCAGCGAGCCCTTGACCAGTTCGACGAACGGTTCCTTTAACGGGAACTTCCGAGATCCGCATAGCGTCGAATGTTCGACGATATGCGCTGCTCCCGTATCGTCGATCGGCGGCGTACGGAATGAAATCGAGAACACTTTGTTGTCGTCGTCGTTCTTCACATAAAAAAGCCGCGCGCCGCTTTTCTCATGCTCGAACAGGAAGCACTCGGAGGAAATCTCCGGCACCTCCGTCGTCTTTTTCAGCACAAATCCATGAATTTTGTCGTTCACCTGCATCAAAATACTCCTCTCAATCTGCAATTTTAGTCATTATACCATAAACACGAAAGAGCGGCGGGTGAAGATAGCTGCATATTATCCATCTTCACTCCCCACTCTTCACTCTCTACTCTAGATGCTATTCGGTCCGCGTCGCTTTCATTTCCTTCTTTCGCAGGTACATCGCCTTGTCCGCGCGTTTGAACACGCTCTCGACGGAGCTGTCCTTTGCGGAGTCATAGAAAGCGACGCCGATGGCGGCGGAAATCCGTTCCCATGGCGCCAGGGTCTCATCCTGCGCCATTTCAGCGAGCTGCCCGTTGAACTGCGCGAGCAAATCGTCTATGTTCTTGTAATCGTTGTTTTCCAGCACCACGACAAACTCGTCGCCGCCAATGCGGAACACCGGCGAATGGGCGAAAATCACGCAGACCATGCGGCAAAGCTTCTTGATGGCAATATTGCCCTGCTCATGCCCATAGGTATCGTTGATTTTCTTAAGGAAATTCAAGTCGACCATCGCAATGCCGAATTTCTTGTCGCTGTCGCTCTGCAAATCTCCTTCGACACGGCGGATTTCCTTGTCGTAGGCCGTCTTGTTGCGAATCCCCGTCAGCGCGTCCTTGTTCGCCAGCTCGCTCATTGCGTCGGCCTTTTCCTGCGCCTCGCCCAGCTTCTTCGTCGTTTCCACCAGGCTCTTCATATAGTTTTCCAGCTCAAGGATCATTGCCGCCGCCTGCATGGACAATGCCGAAATCTCGTCGCCGCCCGACGCGTCCTTCTCGATGACGCCGGCAATCGCCGCGTCCTTCTCCGCCGCGTAAACCTGGATATTCTCGCCGAGCCGCACAATCTTGGAAATATAATGACGGTTGATGAACCAAAGCATGGCCAGCACGCAGAGAATGACGATGGCGCTGACCCCCGCAATCTGCTTCAGCGTGTTGTTCAGGATGCCCTCGTTGACCGTCTTGACCTCGATTTCCGTTCCGATCAGGCCCATCTTCCTGCCGTTGATGATCAGCGGCGTATAGTAAGCGTAAGTGTGCCCCCATTCGTTGTCCCAGACCTGGGACTTGTCGAGCTTCTTGCCCGTGAACCACGCTTCCCATTGCACCGGATATTTTTCCAGCGGATCGAGGTACTCGTCGCCGAGATAGAGAATTTTTCCGTTGCTGTCCTTCTTCGCGGTGCGCTCGCCGTCGATCATATAGACCATGTAATAAATGTCTTCCTTCGGCACCAGGTAATAGGTGTACGGGATATGGAACGCCGCCCGCGCCTCCTCGAAGGTCAGCAGCCAATACTCATGATAATAGATGAACCATGCCTTCTTGACCGCGTCATCCAAAGCGTCAAACTCGATATCCACGCCGAAGGTACGGCCCGGATGATGCATCGCGAAGAGTTTCTCGTACTCCGCCTGCGCCGCACGATAGTTATTGAAATCAAACGGGATATCGACCTCGGCGAAATGCTCCATATAATACCGCTGGTAAATGGCGAAATTTTCCTTGTCCTGCATAATCAACCGTTCCAGATACTCGCCGATATTGCGGATATTCGTCTCGCACTGCCGCCGATAGGACTCCATCTGGCTGTAATAGGTGGCGAGGCCGCCCAAGACCACCGCGAGCAGCGTGAAAAAGGTGAAAATGACCGCAAACTTGAAAAGAAGCCCCCGCTTTTTATTGTCCATAAAAAACGCACCGCCTTTATCTGCGTTTTGTTTCAATGCGTCAATGATTGTATATTCTGCTAACTTTGCATTTTATCATATTCTACCGTATTTTTCGCCTCTTTGCAATTCGCGAAAATTTGCTTGCTTTTCCCCGCGCCGCAGATTAAAATAATATGGATTCATTTGATTTGAACAAAAAGGGGACTGAGACATGGGTTTCATGGACAAAATACAAAAATTCTTGCCCGAGCGTTTCCGCAAGAAGAAGGATCCGTCCGAAGGCCTGAAGGAAAACCGCCTGAAGGAAAAGGAAAATATCAAGGCGTCTTTCGCCGTCTACTGCAATGCAAACCACGACACAAAGGACGGCAAGCTCTGCCCGAAATGCACGGCGCTCCTGACAAATGTCCTGCTGAAAATCGGGAAATGCAAATACGGTATCACAAAGCCGCTCTGCGACCATTGCGACGAGAAATGCTTCGGCGACACGCCGAGCAAGACTTTCATGGAAATCATGGAAGGCTCGCGGAATCGGATGCTGCTCCATCACCCAATGATGGCCGTCCGCCACAAGATCACCGGTATGGGCGTCGAATACGCGAAGCAGAAGCAAAACGACGCGGCTGCGCAAAAAGAGGAAGGCCGCATGAAGGCCAAAGCCGCGAAAGCAAGAAAGCGAAAAGCTCGCAAAAACCCGAAATAAACAAAACAACAAGAAACGGCGATGCAATCTAAACGCATCGCCGTTTCTCTTGTTATTTGCCCTTCCCTATTTCACGCTTCCTTCCACCAGCGCAGCCTCGCCCCGTATCGTAAACTTTCCTTTTTCTCCCGCCGTGATCGTCAGCGCCTCCCCTGAAAACGCGGGACGGATGAATTTCAAAGTCAAATTTACCGCGCCCTCATACTCCGGCGTCCGAAGGAGCTGCTCCAAAATCAAAAGCCCCGGCACTACGGGCTGTTCCCCTTGATGAATCGTGTTGACGTCGTTGACTGCGCGGACGAACTCCGCCACCTCGCCTGGCGTGAACGTATGCCACGGCCTGCCGCCCGTCTCAGGCGTCTCCTTCGCGGCCTCCGCCCGCGCGGCGGCAATCTCCTTTTCCAAATCCTTCGGATCGAACCGCCCCAAAAGCATCGTCAATGTCAGCGAAGTGTCGCCGATACGCCCGCAGGCGATCACCGTATCCTTCCGGTCCCGCAGCACCGTCAAGCCCTCCGGCTCCTTCATCTCGCCGCCCTGCCGCCAAACCGCCTTCGCAATCAGCCCGCCCATGAAGCGCTCGCCCTTAAGCTGAGCGAGAATGCGTGAAACTTCCCGAAGCATAGCAAATCCTCCGTCAATTTATGACATTATTTTTTCAGTAATTCGACATATCCACGTAATTTCCTGCATAAAAACAAGAAAACACGCCCTCTTGCGCCGGCCGCGCAGAAGGAGCGTGATTGAATCCTATGATACGACTTCGCACCTCATTTCATATTCGCGAAACGCTCCACGGCCTTTGTGAAGCTCTCGATGGTCTTTTGCGCGTCGCCGTGCTCGATGCCGTCTCTCACGCAGTGCTGGATATGGCCTTCCAGCACGATCTGGCCGACCTTGTGCGTCGCCGACTTCACCGCGTTGATCTGGGACAGGATATCCTCGCAGGGAACGTCCAGCTCGATCATGCGGTCTATCGCCTGAAGCTGGCCGATGATTTTTCCCAACCGGCGATGCAGATTGATCGAATCCATGCACTGCCTCATAGCGTCTCACCCCGAAATAATGATAACAATTATTATACTACAAATAATTATACCATAAATCTTTAATCAATATCAATCCTCTCGAGGTCGTCGGGGACGAAAACACCGCCCTTGTAATGCTCGGCGGCTTCCGCCGCATAGCGTTCCCTTCGGGAATCAAGCGCCGTATCCTCAGTATGGATCAGCACGAGATTTTTCACCGACAGTTTTTCCGCGTTCACCGCCGACTCCCGCACCGTACCGTGTCCCTTCTCATGGGGGCGGAACTTCTCCGCGTCCCCGTCAAGGCAAAACGCCTCCGATACCAGCCAATCCGCCTTCTCCACGTATGAACGGCAGCGTTCGTTATACGGCTCGTCCCCGAGAAAGGTAAGCGTATGGCGGTTGGCAAACCGCAGGCGATAGCCGAACTGCTTCGCTTTCTTGGAATGGATATCGAAGGCCGTCAGCTTCATGTTCAGGAAATTGACCTGCTCTCCGTCATGGATCTCGTGCAGCAAAATCCTTTTGCCGTACTGCGAAAGCTCTGCACGAGTCAAAAGCATCTGCACGAGCATTTCGATAATCTCGCAGGCGACGTCATGGCAATAAATATGAAAGTCCCCGTCGTAAATATCCTTGTTCATCAGCGACGCGATTTTGCGGATAACCCAGACCGCGCCTAAAATATGGTCGGAATGGCCGTGGGTGACAAACATACAGCGAAGATGCTCAAGGGGAACGCCGGCTCGCTTCATTTGGCACAAAATCCCGTTGCCGCCCCCCGCGTCCGTCAAAAAATATTCCTCGTCCGGCGTTCGCACCAAAAAACAGGCGTTGTAGCACTCCGTCGCCATCGCCGCGCCCGTGCCGAGAAAAATGAGTTGCCGCATTGTTTTTCCCTCCCGCAAAAAAGAGCCATTGCAAACGCAACGGCTCTGAACTCTCCATCTGCTTCGGGTCTCTATTCTTGATTCTGGAATTTTGGCAACGCCTGCTGCGCCGCATTTTGCTCTGCCGCTTTCTTGCTGCGCCCGACGCCGACGCCGTAGGCCAGCCCGTTGACGCGAACCGCGACCTTGAATTCCTTCGCATGGTCGGGGCCTGTCGCCGACAAAAGCTCGTAAACGATATGCTGCCCCGGATGACGCTGGATCAATTCCTGCAGCATCGTCTTGTAGTCTTTGATGTTTTGCCCGTGCTCGACCTCCAGAAGCTCCACGCGAAGCTGGCGCACGACATAATCCGACGCCGCCTGCCATCCCTGGTCGAGATAGAGCGCGCCGATGACCGCCTCGAAGGCGTCCGCGAGAATCGAGGGACGTTCGCGTCCCCCCGTCGCCTGCTCACCGTGCCCCAAAAGCAGGAACGCGCCGAGATCGACTTCCGCCGCCCGCCGGTGAAGCGCCGCCTCGCAGACTACCGAAGCCCGCGCCTTTGTCAAATCACCTTCCGGCATCATCGGAAACTGCTTGAACAAATAGGTGCTCGTCGAAAGCTCCAAGACCGCGTCGCCCAAGAATTCCAGCCGCTCGTTATGGACAACCTTCCTATGCACCGATTCATTGGCAAACGAAGTGTGCGTAAGCGCCTGATCCAGGAGCGATAAATCGCGGAACACGATACCGAGCCGCTCCGAAAGGGTCAGAAGCTCCTTCTGCCGCTTTTCCGTCAACGCCCGTCCCATATCACTCCGCGTACTTTTTCAGTACGATGCAGGCATTGTGCCCGCCAAACCCGAAGTTATTGGAAATCGCCGCCTGTACCGTGTGCTTCCTCGACACGTTCGGCACATAATCAAGATCAAGCCCTTCTTCCAAGTCGGGCTCGTCATAGTTGATCGTCGGCGGAAGCATATCGTTCTCGACGGAAAGCGCCGTCGCAATGCACTCGACGCCGCCCGCCGCGCCCAGCATGTGGCCGGTCATGGACTTGACCGAGCTGATGGGCACATCCTTCGCCCGAGCGCCGAAGACCGTCTTGCATGCCTCGGTCTCACCGAGGTCGTTCATGTGCGTCGAAGTGCCGTGGGCGTTCACATAATCGATATCGTCCGGCGCAAGGCCCGCGTCGGCAATCGCCAGTTCCATGCACTTCGCCTGATAGACGCCATGCGGCGCCGGGCTTGTGACATGATAGGCGTCGGAATTGCGCCCGTAGCCGACGACCTCCGCATAAATATGGGCGCCGCGTTTCCTCGCGTGCTCCAAGGTTTCAAGAATGACAATGCCGGCGCCCTCGCCCATGACGAAGCCGCTGCGTCCTTTTGCGAACGGGCGGGACGCATGCGCGGGATCGTCGTTGTGGTCGGTGCAGAGCGCCTTCATGGAGCTGAAGCCCGCCACCGGCGCGGCGGAAATGCCCGCCTCGGTGCCGCCAGCAATCATCACGTCAGCCTCGCCATACTGCAAGACGCGGAACGCCGAGCCGATGCAATCCGTCCCGGTCGCGCAGGCCGTGACAATATCGCAGGACGGTCCGTGCACGTCGAGGGCGATAGCCGTCTGCCCCGCCGCCATGTTGCCGATCATCATCGGAATGAAGAACGGGCTGACGAAATGCGGCCCCTTGTCAAAAAGTCTCTTGTACTGCGCGTGCAGCGTGTCTATGCCGCCGACGCCGGAGCCGATATACGTGCCGATACGATCGCGGTCTTCCGACGCAAGATCGAGTCCCGCGTCCTCCACCGCCATCTTCGACGCCGCCACGGCAAACTGCGTGTAGCGGTCCATGCGCTTGACCTCTTTTTTGTCGATAAAGTCCTCAGGATTGAACTCCTTGACTTCGCCCGCAATCTGCGAAGCGCACTCCGACGCGTCAAAGCGCGTGATACGCTCGATGCCGTTCTTCCCGGCAACCAAGGCTTCCCAAAAAGCCTCCCGGCCATTGCCGATCGGCGAAAGAACGCCAATGCCGGTCAAAACCACACGATTCGCCAAAACCTAACACCTCACAAAACATTTTTCAATGCGGCAACAATCTAATTCGCCGCTTCCACCTCGGCCATCAGCCGACGGAAAATTTCCTTGACGGGAAGAATCTCCTTGATGCGCG
>CAMVJN010000047.1 GCA_947167825.1 uncultured Selenomonadales bacterium
CGGGTGGAGAGCGCGCCGATGGTCACGCCCTGATAAAGCTTGACCCGTTCCCCGATAATGGACGTTTCCCCGATAACGACGCCCGTCGCGTGATCGATGAAAAAATAGCGTCCGATGGTCGCACCGGGGTGAATGTCCACACCGGTGCGGCCGTGCGCGTATTCCGTCATCATGCGCGGGATCAGCGGCACCTTCAGAACAAAAAGCTCATGGGCGATACGGTAAATCGTGATCGCCAAAAGCCCCGGATAGGCAAGCACGATCTCTTCCATGCTCTTCGCCGCCGGATCGCCGTCAAAGGCCGCTTCGAGATCCGTGTTTACTATGTCACGCAGCGCGGGAATGCGGTGCAGAAATGCGAAGGCAAGCCGCATGGCTTCCCGATGGATGACAGGCTCGTCCACGGGGGCATAAGCGGGCAGCCCGCAGAGGGCGGCCCCGATTTGGCGACTGAGCTGAAACTCGATTTCCTCGATAAAGGAAGACATGCTCCGCTCCATGTTGTATGGCGTGGCGGTCTGGTTGCGGTAATAGCCGGGGAAAAGGATGCGCAGCAGTTGCTGCAATATATTGATTACGGCGTCCTCATCCACCTCCGTTGAAACGTCCTGCTGGTCGATGGCACGATCCCGGGTGTAGTCGGCCAGGATTTCCCGCACGACGTTTTGGATCTCGTTTTCTCTGGCAATTCCCATAGTAAACTTCCTTTCCGAATATTTGCCTCAATTTTATATTCTCTTGGAATTATATTCCCTCAAAAGCCTCAACGTCAAGGAAAGGAAAACGTGGTATACTGGATTTGGATTGGAGGGAAAATTTATGAAAGAAAACAACACGCACTGCGTCGGATTGCTCCCCAGCGTGGATTCCCGCGCCCGCATTCTGATTCTCGGCTCCATGCCCGGCGCGGCGTCCCTTGCAGCACAGGAATATTACGCCCATCCGGCGAACCGCTTTTGGCCGCTGATGGCCCAGCTCTTAGGCGAAAAGCCGACGCCTTCGGACTATGACGCGAAAATTGCCATGCTTCATCGCCATCACATCGCGCTCTGGGACGCCATCGACACTTGCGACCGCGAAGGCAGCCTTGACTCCGGCATTCGCAACGCAAAAGCCAACGACCTTGCCGCATTCTTGAAAAAATGGCCGTCCATCCGCACCATCGGGCTGAACGGCGGCAAAGCTTACACGACGTTTGCAAAATACAATCAGCCGCTTTTGTCTCGCCCAGATCTGCGTATCCTGAAGCTACCGTCCACCAGCCCCGCAAACGCGCGCTGGCGCATGGAAAATCTGCTCAAAGCTTGGCGCGTCCTGTTTTGATTGTCAAAATGTCCTACGCCGAAAGCCCCATTGTTGATTTCTTTCAGAAAATAATGGGAAATCGGCTTTTATTGTGGACGCAACCTATGATATAATACTCAGAGATATTGGCGATTATTGCCTTCAAAGGAGGAATTACCTTGCGATCCATTCCCGTAGAAGAGCTTCAGCCCGGCATGATCCTCGCCCGCTCCATTATCAACGACGAGATGATGGTCATCCTTTCCGAGGGTACGCTCCTTTCCAAAGCGCATATCACACGCCTCGCTTTTCTCGATATACCGCTGGTCTATGTCAAGGACGAATATGAACTGAGCGAAGCGTTCCAAAACGTATCGGCGCTGTTCGACACCGGCAGCGCATTTGTTTCCGAGTACAAGGACGTCATCCACGAAGCGCGTTCGATTTTCGAGGAAGCAAAGAGCAGCGGCAAAGCGCCGGTCGAGAAATCGAAAGTAGTCATCAAGGACACGATTGCACCGATGGCGAAGCAAAGCGGCGTCATGGATTACCTCCTCGAGGTCAACCATCTCGCGGCCGATGTCTACAACCATTCGGTGCGCGTCTCGATTCTCGCCGGCGTTCTCGCGAAATGGATGCACCTGTCCCAAAAAGAAACGCAGGACGTCATTCTCGCCGGCTTCCTGCACGATATCGGAAAAACAAAATTCCCGGAGCGGCTGCTTGACAAGCGCATGGAAACATTGACCGAGGACGAGCGCGAAGCCTATGAGCAGCATACTGTCGACGGGCAAATGATTCTTTCCGCAAGCCCGGAGCTTCCGGAAGGCGTAAAACGCGCGGCGCTCCAGCATCACGAAGCGATGGACGGCAGCGGATTCCCGTTCGGCATCAGCGGAAACGACATCCATTTGTTCGCGCGCATGATTGCGCTGGCCGATCTGTACGACAACATCACAACTGAGCGTGAAGGCTTCCGCAAGGAAACGCCCTTTGCCGCCATCGACAAGATTACGGCGGATATGTACTCAAAACTCGATCCCGGCGTCTGTGTCCCGTTCCTGACAAACCTGAAGGATTCCTTCCTCGGCTCCCGCGTCTACCTTTCCAACGGCCTCTCCGGCACGATCGTGCATTACGCGAACGATTACGCGGCGCGTCCGATGATCCGGGTCATGGATACCGAACTGCTCGACCTGAACGCATTCCCCGACGTCCAGATCGTGGAATACAATCCGAAAGACTGATAAAAAGCATGAAATCCCGGCACATCATTCCGTGCCGGGATTTTTCTTGTTTCCTTCCTATAACTATAATCGCAAAAAACGAGGCCGTCGCTTGTACGACGGCCTCATCCTCAGGATTTCTTATTTCTTCTTCTTGGCAGGAGCCTTCTTCGCGGCAGCCTTCTTCGCGTTAACAAAATCCTTGAACGCCGGGCTGGCTTTGAAAGCCGGCAGCTTCGCTGCTGCAATCTTGATCTCCTCGCCCGTCTGCGGGTTGCGGCCCGTGCGAGCGGCGCGGTTGGAAATCTTGAACGTACCGAAACCCAGGAACGGAACCGTGTCGCCCTTCTTCAGCGCATCCTTGATGACCTCGATGGCAGCTGCGGTGACAGCCTGCGCATCCTTTTGGGAAACCCCAGCCTTCGCAGCGGTTGCTTTGATGAAATCTGCCTTCTTCAAGAAAATACCCTCTTTCTTTTAATGTTCGGCATAGATTGCCTTGTTGCGTGCATTATATCACACCAATCGAGCTTTGCATATAGGTTGTTGCAGATTTTTTTATTTTTTTTGCCCGAAAATACGGGTTTTTTTGCAAAAAAATCGTTTTCAGGACAGAATTGATGCCAATTTCTAAGGAAACGCCGAACAAGTCCCGCCGCGAAACAGTTTTCTTGACAGGCGCGGACTATTATATTAGTATAGTAAAGCTGAATTTTACCGTATATATGAAAGAAACACAGGAGGCAACCAAACAGCATGAGCACGAACGAAAAACTGAGAAATGTGGCAATCATTGCGCACGTCGACCACGGCAAGACGACGCTGGTGGACGCGATGCTGAAGCAGAGCCATGTGTTCCGCGCCAACGAGCAGGTCGCGGAGCGCGTGATGGATTCGGGGGATATCGAGCGCGAGCGCGGCATCACGATCCTCTCAAAGCATACCGCCGTTATGTATAAGGATATCAAAATCAATATCGTCGACACGCCGGGCCACGCGGACTTCGGCGGCGAGGTCGAGCGCGTGCTGAATCTCGTCGACGGCGTGCTGCTCTTGGTGGACGCCTTCGAGGGACCGATGCCGCAGACGAAGTATGTGCTTCGCAAAGCATTGGAGCAAAAATTGAAGCCCATCGTCGTCATCAACAAGATCGATCGCCCCGACCAGCGCGTAGACGACGTGTACGATGAAGTGCTGGAGCTTTTCATGGAACTCGGCGCGGACGACGACCAGCTTGACTTCCCCGTCGTGTACTGCGCGGCGCGGGACGGCATCGCGAAGCTGGACATGGGCGACGCCAGCGACAACTTGACGCCGCTGATGGATACAATTATCAAGGAAATCCCCGCACCGAAGGGAGACGAGAAAGGCCCGCTGCAGCTGATGGTGACGACGCTGGACGCCGACGAATACGTGGGCAAGGTCGCCATCGGCCGCGTAATGCGCGGCGCGGCGAAACCGAACCAGAACGTGGTGCTCCTCGGCGGCGACGGCGAAACGAAGGCGAAAATTGCGAAGGTTTTCGTCTATCAGGGCTTGAAGCGCGTGGAGACGGAGAGCGCGGGCATCGGCGAGATCGTTGCGCTGACGGGTCTCGGCGACGTGCGCATCGGCCAAACGGTGGCCGACGCGGAAAGCCCCGAGGCGCTGCCCACCATCAATATCGACGAGCCGACGCTTTCGATGACCTTCGGCGTCAATACCAGCCCCTTCGCGGGCCGCGAAGGCCAATTTGTCACGTCGCGCCATATCCGCGACCGTCTGTTCAAGGAAGTGGAGACGAACGTGGCGCTCCGCGTCGAGGAAACGGACTCGGCGGACACCTTCAAAGTCTCCGGCCGCGGCGAGCTGCATCTTTCCATCCTGATCGAGACGATGCGCCGCGAAGGCTATGAGCTGCAGGTAGGCAAGCCGGAGGTCATTTACAAGACGATCAACGGGCAAAAATGCGAGCCGATGGAAAACCTGACGGTCGAAGTGCCGCAGGAATACATGGGCACGGTCATGGAACTTCTCGGAAAGCGCAAAGCCGAGCTTTCCAACATGAACGAAGGCAACGGCTATATGCGCATGGAATTCATCATCCCGGCGCGCGGCTTGATCGGCTTCCGCTCGGAGCTTCTGACCAGCACGAAGGGCAACGGCATCATGAGCCATATTTTCCACGGTTACGCGCCGTACAAGGGCGATATGGAGGGCCGCGAGCACGGCTCCCTCGTCGCGTTCGAGCAGGGCGAGACGACGGGCTACGGCATTTACACGTTGCAGGATCGCGGCACGATGTTCATCTCGCCGGGGCAAATGGTCTACGAAGGCATGATCGTCGGCGAGAACTCCCGCGAGCTCGATATCGACATCAATCCCTGCAAGCAGAAGCACGTCTCGAATATGCGGACTTCCTCCTCCGACGAAGCGATCCGCCTGACGCCGCCGCGTATCCTGAGCCTGGAGCAGGCGCTGGAATATATCAAAGAGGACGAGCTGGTGGAAGTCACGCCGCAAAACGTCCGTCTCCGCAAGGCTGTCCTCGATCACACGACGCGCGGCAGGACGCGGAAGAATGCGGTAAAGGCGGCAAAGGCATAATCGCTTGCACAAACACTTTTATGAAATTCCAATGAAAAAATTTCCCTAAATGGGAAATTTTTTCTTGCAACATGAGAAAAAATGAGGTATAGTGTAAATTACCATAAATAGCAATACGGTTTCTCTCGCCCGAAGGGGGATTCGGGCATAGGCTTCGTGAAGGCCGGAGCAAATCCGCGCTTTCCGGGATTGGGGAATCCTATGGAGCCAAAAGATTTAGGGGAAGTATCCAAGGGGAAAAAGGGCAGTGGAGGCGGAGCAATTATGTGGGGATTGGACAAACTCAGCAGACTGATTGATCTCGGGGAAGAAGACGAATTCGAAGACGAGGAATTTGAGGAAATTGAATCCGAAGAAGAAAGCACGGAATTAAAAACGGCAGCGGTCGGCGCTGCCTCCATCGCAGCAGCAGCGAAGCAGCAGCCGTCCCATGTCGCGCCGCAGAAAGCGGCGACAACGGATCGTCCAAAGCTGACGGTACATACGACAAAGACGCCCGAGTTGGCGATGGAAATCCATGTGCCGTCGAATTTCGACCAAGTCGCCCGCATCGCGGACGATTTATTGGCAAATCGTGCGGCTGTCGTGAATTATGAGCGCGTGGATTTGCCGGAGCAACGCAGGATCTGCGATTTCATCAACGGCGTTTCCTATGTGCTCGACTGCGAAGCGCGCCGCATTTCCGACATCATGGTATTATATGTACCCAGCGGCGTCGATGTAGCAACGGCGAAACCGGTGCAGCGGCAGTAAGGAAAACAAACCAAAAACCCATCCGTTCTTTTTGCGGATGGGTTTTCTTATTCCTGTTATTCTTATTTCAACGACTCCGAAAACGGCGGATAATGCACGCCTTTCTCGGTTATAATCGCGGTAATCAGGTCTGCGTCGGTGACGTCGAAGGCGGGATTGAATACCTTGATATTTTCCGGCGCCATGCGCTCCTTGTACCACATCGTCGTGACTTCCTCCGCCGGGCGCTGCTCGATCTTGATGTCCTTCCCCGTCGGCGTGTTCATATCAATCGTTGAGGATGGCGCGCAGATATAGAACGGTACGCCGAAGCGTTTTGCTGCGATAGCCAGCGGGAACGTACCGATTTTGTTGGCCGCGTCGCCGTTCGCCGCCACGCGGTCGGCGCCGGTGAATACCGCGTCAACCCAGCCGTTTCTCATGGCCGACGCCGCCATGCCGTCGCAAAGCAGCGTCACGTCCATGCCCGCCTCGGAAAGCTCGTATGCGGTCAATCGTGCGCCCTGCAAAAGCGGGCGCGTCTCGTCGCAGAAAATACGGAAACCGTAACCGCGCTCATGGCCGAGATACATGGGCGCCGTCGCCGTGCCGTAGCGGCTCGTGGCAAGCTGCCCCGCGTTGCAGTGCGTCAAGAGCCCCATGCCCGGCTTCAAAAGCGAAAGACCGTGCTCGCCGATTTTCCGGCACATCTCGATATCCTCCGCCTGTATGGCTCTTGCCTCCGCCAGCAGGTGCTTTTTTATTTCCGAAACGCTTGTCCCCTGCCCCGCTTCGACAATTTTCCCCATACGCGCCAGCGCCCAGGAAAGATTGACCGCCGTCGGACGGGAAGCGTTCAGGTATTCCCTCGCCTCGGCAAATTTTTTCGCGAAAACACCGTAATCCTCGGCGTCGATTTCTTTCGCCGCGAGATATATCCCGTAGGCCGCCGCAACGCCGATGGCCGGTGCGCCGCGCACCTGCAGCAGATATATCGCGTCCCAGATTTCCTCCTGTGTCGTCAGCCGAAGGATTTTTTTCTCGTTCGGCAGACGCGTCTGGTCGATGATGACGAGAGCCGAAGCCGCGTCGTCCAAGGAAACTGTCTCAAAGCCAAGTTTATTGGTGTCCGTCATGCTTCTCCCTCCGTCATCGTATAAATACGGATTGCACGCTGGATCGTGTCGACGTGAAGCGGCAGCGCCGGCCCGCGCTCGCCGTCGAGGTCGCTTTCCGCCGGTTCGTCCGCCTCCACGACAAAAGACTTTGCCTGGATATGCAGCAGATTTTTTTCGTCCGGCTTGATATTGCCGGAAACGACGTCTTTCGCCAGCGCCATGAACTCCGTGATGCCGGAATCCTTTGCCACAAGAAGATCCAGCTTCCCGTCGTCGATTTTCGCGTCCGCCGCCACGTTCTGCATACTGCCCGCAACCGAGCTGTTGACAATGACAAAAAGATATGCGCCTGTATTGATTTTTTCGCCGTCAGCTTCGATGTGCAAATGCAACGTGTGCAGCTTCGGTATCTCTCCGAGGCCGCGCAGATAATACGCCATCTTCCCCATCGCGTGCTTCAGCCGCACATCGACCTCATGGGCCACGGAGGTCAACGCTCCCGCGCTGGTCACATTGATGAAATATTCCCCGTTGGCGCAGCCCACGTCCACCGCGCGGGAAACGTCGTCGACGATGCAGTCGAAATACGCCTCAAGGTCGTTGTTGACGCCGAGATAGGTAGCGAAATCGTTTGACGTGCCGCTGCCGATGATGCCGACGGGAAACGAAAACTTTTCCCGCATCAGCACGTTGACAACTTCGTGAAGCGTCCCGTCGCCGCCCGCCGCCAGCACGCCTTCCGGCTGGATTTCACGGAGAAAATCCGCCATCTGCAAATTATCCCCGGGGCTTGTCCGATACGGCACCAAAACAGTCCGCCGCCGCTGGAACGCCTCGATGATCGTGTCGAGACTGTGACGGAAGGTCGCGTGCCCCGACACGGGATTATAGACAAGAACATATCGTTTCATGCTTTATTGCTCCGCCTCCGGCGCCTTGAACACGCCGATTTTCCGCAGGAACCGGATGAAAGTATGGCCGACCATCGGCACCCGCTCCATGTCTTCCTCGCCGATTCCGCCGATCACGAGCATGGCGGCGATATAGACTGCGCAGCCGACAAACGTCGCGCCGAAAGTGGATACCGCATTGATGCCCCACGCCGCGAAAGTCGTATCATAGAACAGCTTCACGGCAATCGCCATGACGACGGAAGCGCAGCACGCCTTGAACAAGTGCTTCCACTCCATCGAGCAGCCGACATATTTGTAAATGAAGAACATATTGATGAACGCCGCGACGCCCATGTCCGCCGCCGTCGCAAAGGCCGCGCCGAGAATGCCCAGCGTCGGGATAGCCGTCAACGTCCAGTTCAGGATTACTTTCGCCACCGCCGCCAAAATCATATTGACCATCGGAATCGTCGGATGGCCAAGCCCCTGCAAAATCCCCGTCGAGACCTGATGCAATCCCAAAAGCACGATGCTGAAAGAGCAGGCCCAGACCGCAGGCCCCGCGCCGGGCGCGCTGTAAATCAACGTGGAAATCGGCGTTGCCAGCATCAGCACGATAATGAACGCCGGAAAGCAGACAAAATGCGAAATGCGGATGCCCGCGGCGGACTGCTCGTAAATACGCGCCTTGTCCCCCACTGCCCGCGCCTCGGACAGCGCGGGAATGATGCTGACCGCCAGCGACGCCGTGATGATCGTCGAAAGGTTGATCAGCGGCACCGCCATGCCCGTCAGATACCCGAAAAGCTCCGTCGCTTGGTTCACCGTGTAGCCCGCAACTTCAAGCCGCTGCGGCACGATGGCGAGGTCAAGGTTCGACACGACGGGAAGCATGATGCTCGCCGCCGAAACGGGCAGCGCCAGTTTGAACAGACGGTGCAGGATTTTCCAGCAGGATTCCTGCTCGACGTCCGTCTTCGGCAAAAGCTCCTCCGGCGTATAGTCGCGGCGGATGTCGCGGTCAAGCTGCCAATGATACCAGACCAATACGATCAGTCCCGTCACCGCCCCCGCGCAGGCGCCGAAACTGGCGCCCGCCGCCGCGTATTCCAGCCCCATCGGCAAAAACAGCCGCGCCAAAAGCACCATCGTAATCACGCGGAAAATCTGCTCGACGATCTGGGAAACCGCCGTCGGCGTCATGCGCTGCCAGCCTTGCAAATATCCTCGTGAACTCGCCAGAAGCGTCACGAAGAAAATGGCCGGAGCCAGCACCACCACGGAATAATAGGCTCGCGGGTCTCGGATGAACTGATACTCGATCAGCCATCCCGCGCCAAAATAGGTCAGCAACGAAAACAGGACGCCTGTCACCAGCATCAGCAACATCGAGATATGGAACACGCGCCGCGCGCCCCAAATATCCTTGACCGCCACGCGCTCCGCCGTGATGATCGAGATCGCGACGGGCACGCCCGCCGTCGAAACGGAAAGCGCGAAAAAGTAGATGGGGAACGCCATCTGATAAAGGCCGATGCCTTCGCCCCCCAACACCCGCGAAACGAAAATCCAGTTCAGAGAGCCGATGATTTTTACGACGATGCCGGCAACCGTCAGGATAAACGTGCCCTTCATCAGGGACTCGCCCTTTGTGGACTTGTTCTCCTCCATTGCCGTCACCTCTCTTTGCAAAATTGCTTTTTTTCTATATAATGGACAGGGAGACATTTCCCGTTATAATTCTCCATGCATAAAGGAAATTATATCATTTATCCGCCGCAGTTTCCAGTAGTATCGGCAAAATTCGAGGTATCCTTATGAAAATCAATTTGATTCGCTTTGATATGAAGGTCGGACGCAACAAGCCGGAAAACATCATCCACAAAGAAAACGACTGCCCGTTCTGCCATCCCGAAGGCCTGACGGACATTTACGCGACAGACGAGGGCGGGATTATCCTGCTGAAAAACAAATACGACGTCCTTGCGGACGCCGACCAGCTCGTGCTCGTCGAGACCAACCGCTGCGGCGTCGATATGCCCGATTACACCACCGAGCACATGCGCCGTATCGTCCGCTTCGGCGTCTCGAAATGGCGGGAAATGGAAGCGAGCGGCAAATACAGCGCCGTCATTTTCTTCAAGAACCACGGCCATCTGTCCGGCGGAACCATGCGTCACGCCCACATGCAGCTTGTCGGCTTCCGGGGCGCCGACCCGTCGCTTTTCCCTCAGGAAGAAGATTTCGAAGGGCTGTCCATCGTCGAACGAGACGGCGTTCTCCTGAACGCCGCCACGCGCCCGCGCCTCGGCTTCGGAGAGTTCAACCTCGTCGCCGCTCCCGGCGCCATCGACGCCCTCGCCGACCTCATGCAAAAAACGGTCGCCTACGTTTGCGACCGTTTCAAGAAAAGCCAGGACAGCTACAATATTTTCTTCTATCACGCGGGGGAAAAGATAGCGGCAAAAATCATGCCGCGCTTCCCCACCTCCCCGCTCCTGATCGGCTACGACCTGCGGATATTGCCCAGCAACCTGCCGGAAATCGTCGAGGACTTCCGGGAAAATTATCTGTAAAGAAAAACGGCTGCCCGTGCGGCAGCCGTTTTTCTTTCTCTTCATGCTTCGACGAGGAATGCCTTGTATCCTTTCGTCACCTCGTACAAATCCACGATGCTGGTGACTTCCCAAGGCGCGTGCATCGAGAGCACGGGGACACCGCAGTCGATGACCTGCATCCCGTAGAGCGACATGATATAGGCAATCGTGCCGCCGCCGCCGAGATCGACCTTGCCCAGCT